>DATJZY010000147.1 GCA_035577985.1 Candidatus Eisenbacteria bacterium | reverse complement strand
CTCGCACGCATGGCGTCTGCGCGGCGATCGGCGTGAGCAGCGGCGCTACTGCGACACGCAGACGCCGTCGCCGCCACAGGCGGCATTGACGGCCATGTACGGTCCGTTGCCGAGCCCGACGCCACCCAGGCAGTAGGACTGGAAGTACCAGAGCCCGGTGATCGACGAGCCGACGCCTTCGTAGCAGGTCGTGGCGGTCTGCTGGCAGCAGAGCGGCACCTGGTCGATCCCGATGTCCCCGCATGTGCCGTCGCTCCGACACGCCTGGCCCGCGACCGGGCTGCTGCCCGGCAGATACGTGAGGCACCACTGGTAGACGTAGTACTGCAGCGTGAAGAAGGGCGCGGCGACGCAGGTGTCGGTGCCCGCACAACACGACGCCAGCATCACGGTACAGAACGGGGAGCAGGCGGGACCGCCGTCGCACTGCTCTCCCGGCTCGCGGATCCCGTTGCCGCACGTGGAGGGCGGCAGGGTCGTGGTCGTCGTCGTGGTCGGGATGGCGCCGCACGCGGGGTCGGCGACGCCGTCGCGGCAGCGCAGCTTGCCGCCCGTGCCGCCGTCGACCGGCGTCCAGGTGCAATCCCCGGGCGCGAAGCGCGTGCAGTGGGTGGATGGAACGCCGTCGTTCGTGACCACGTAGGCCACCTCCACGTCGCCCGACGGCACCCCGCCCATGACGAGCGGAGAGAGATCGCCGAGGCTTCGCGCGACGAGCTTCAGCCGGCGGCCCTCCGCCAGGACGCTGCGCCACAGGCCCGTCGGCCTCGCCGGCGCCAGGCGGTTCACGTACGACGCGTGCGTCGCGTCGTTCGCGACCCAGCCGGCACCGTCGGCATAGCCTCCGGCCGGAACGGCGTACGTCGCGGTTCCGTTCTCGTTGCGCACCAGCAGCTCGGCGGCGATCGTGCTCAGGTCCATGCCGGACCCCTTGGACAGCCCCGCCGCCGCATCGTTCGACGTGTAGGAGAGTCGGGCCGAGCCCTTCGCGGGCCGATCGATGACGAGAAGTCGTGTCCCGGCGGCGGACGCGGTCGATGCGAGCGCGACCATGAGCGCGAGCGTCTCGGCGAGCACTCCGCGATTCATGCGCGACCTCCCATGGGACGCAGTACGCGCCCGTGGCCCGAACTGTCAATCGGTCTACGGAGCCGCGAGCTCGCGGCGGGCCGACTTGGCCCTGGAGCGCGCTTCGCCGAGCTGGGCCTCGAGGGCCCGCACGCACGCCGGAGCGATCCGACCCGTGCTGCCCGAGTAGCGGACCTGCCGGGCCGCATCGCGCCACCGCTGGAGCGCGAGCCGGAGCAGGCCCCGACGTACCTCGGGCGCCGTCACGGTCTCCGCACGCACGAGCGCACGGCACGCGCGCCCGAGCCGCTTGCGGACGCCCCCGGCGAGCGGGCTGTCGCCACACGCCGCCGGCGGGCGACGGTCGCAGACGCAGGCCGCGGCGGCGATGCCCTCGAGCGGCACGTGCGTGCAGACGCCGTCGACGCACGCGCTCGCCGTGCACGGATCGCCGTCGTCGCACGGCTCCTCGCAGGACGGCGGTGGCTGGGTGGTCGGTGTCGGCGCGGTCGTGGTGCTGGTGCTCGTGCTGCTCGATGTGCTGCTGGTGGTCGTCGTGGACGTGCTGCTCGTGGTCGAGCTGCTGGAGCTGGTGGACGTGGAGCTGCTGCTGGTCGTCGAGCTGCTGGTGCTCGTCGAGGTGCTGCTGCTCGAAGTGGTCGAGCTCGAGCTGCTGCTCGTCGAGCTGCTCGTGCTGCTCGGTGGCTCGGTGGTCGAGGTGGTCACGATCGTGCTCGTGGTCGCAGGTTCGGTGGTGGTCGTCGCGGTGGTCGCGACGGGGCCGGTCGTGGTCGTCTCGGGACTGCTGGTCGTGCTCGAGGACGACGTCGTGGTCGAGGTGCTGGTCGACGTCGACGTGCTGGTCGAGGTCGTAGTGGTCGGGAGCGGCACGAAGTTGGCCGTGAGGGTCGTGTCGCCGGGGGGGAAGACGATCTGGTGCTGGCGGCTCTGGCCGTCGGACCAGCCGGTGAAGTTGTAGGCGACTCCGGCGGGATTCTGCACCTGCACCGTGCCGACGGTCCGCTGCAGCCCGACGACGCCGTCGACCACGAACGGCGACGTGTGCGGCTGGCCGTCGAGGTCGACGCGCAGACCGGACGGATCGGTCGTGAGCGTGAGCGTCCCGATCTCCGGATGGATCTCGGCGCTGGTGGTGAACGAGCGCCCACCCGAGTCCACGACCTTGAGGATGATGCGGAACCAGACGTTGGGCGACGTCTCGCCGCTGGGGGGAATCGTGAAGTCGCCGCCCGTGACGCCGCTCGTGGCGGGGAGGAACGGATGGAAGTGCGTGTCGTGGTGGAAGTTGACCGTCCACGTGAACGCCTCGGGCGGGAGCGGGCCGTCCTCCGGATCGCTCGCGGTTCCCGAGAACGTGATGTGGTCGCCCGCCTCGTAGAGCGCGCGTGGCGCCTGGACGTCGATCGTCGCGGTCGGAGCCTGGTCGGACGTCACCGTCAGAAACGCGCCGTCCGACGACGTGCTGCCGTAGCCGTTGGTCGCAATCGCGCGGAAGACGGCGCCGTCGTCCTCGGGGGCGACGGCGGGGATCGTGTAGCTCGTCCCGGTCTCGCCCGGGATGTCCGCGCCATCGCGCTGCCACTGGAAGTTGTCGGCGTCGGTCGCCCCGACGTCGAAGGTGACGGGATCGCCGACGAAGATCGTCTGGGAGGCGGGCTGGACGGTGATCTGCGGCGCGCGCGTGCCGGTATAGGTGATGCGCGAGACCATCGCCGTGTCGTCCTCGCGCGGCGGGTCGCCCAGGCGTCCGAGCACGTAGAGGCTTCCGTCGGGTCCGACGTCGAGGTCCGCGGGCCGTCCGGTGAGCGCGGTCGCGAAGAAGGTGGGCGACGCGGGCGTCACGGCGGGATCGAACCAGCGGATCCACTTGGCGCAGAAGTCGGCGAAGAAGTAGCCGCCGACCCAGTCCGTCGGAAACGTCGCGACGGGCGGCGCGTAGAAGGTGCCGCCCGAGATGGCGCAGCCGCCTCCCAGGTTGAACGGCGTCAGGTGCGAGTAGCTGTAGAGGGGCGTCACGAAGCGCGGATCGTCCGTCGCACCCTCGGTCTCCGGCCAGCCGTAGTTGGCGCCGACCATTCCCTCGTCGATCTCTTCCCACGACGCCTGCCCGACGTCGTCGATGAGGAGCCGGCCGCTCGTCGGATGGAAGGCGAACGTGAACGGGTTGCGGAGGCCGAGCGCCCAGATGGCGCGCGCGAGACCGGTCGAGGTTGCATAGAAGGGATTGTCGCTCGGGATCGCGCCGTTCTCGTCCACGCGCAGGATCTTGCCGACGACACTGGTCGTCCATTGCGCCTCGACCGAGCGTGTCTGATCGCCGACCGCGACGTAGAGCATGCGATCGGGTCCGAAGTGCAGGGCGCCGCCCATGTGGATGTCGGCCAGGTTGAACGAAGGCTGCTCGAACAGCACCTCCTCGCTGCCGGCCGCGACGTCGCCGTCGGCGGTGAAGCGGGAGAGACGGTTCGCCTCGATCCCGAGTGCCGAATAGTAGAGGTACACGTAGGGCGTGGTCGGAAAGTCCGGGTGCAGCGTGATGCCGAGGAGCCCGCGCTCGCCGAAGTCGTCGGCCGGAACCTGGGCGAACGGCGCGTCGAGCAGCACACCGCCCTTGATCACCCGCACCGTGCCGTTCTGCTCGGCGACGAAGATGCGGCCGTCGGGAGCGATGGCGGCGGCGGTGGCGCTCGCGAGCTGATCGGTGAGCACCGTCTCGACGAAGCCGGTCGGCAGGACCGTCGCCGGTGCCGGACGCCCGAAGGCGAGCATCGCGACCAGCAGCCAGCGAGCCCATCCCATTTCGGTGTTCTCGCAACTGGACGCGAAGCTTACAAGCGAAACGGGCCAGGCGGCGGTCGATTTCCGAGGTCGCAGGTGCTCGGGCGTCGCGGCGTCACGCCACGGTGCGGGCCTCCCGCATCCGGCGCCGCGGGTCGCGCGTAGAGGCTTCGACATGAGCGCCGAACTCGAACCCACGCGTCGCAGCCTGCTCCGCCTCGCCGGCGTGGCCGGCGCCCTCGCGACGGCCGTGCTCGCCGCCCCGAGCGCCGCGATGGCCGGGCCCAAGCCCAAGGCGAGCGGTTTCGTCGTCTACCGGATCTCGGTTCGCGGCACGTCGAGCTGCAAGGCCTGCAAGCGCCATCACACCCGCTTCGCGTACCTGACCCACGCGCTCGCCGACGCCCACCGTGCCCATCCGGGATGCAACTGCCCCATTCGCACGCAGAAGGTCAGGCGGAGGACCTTCCGGCGCCTCTTCCCGGCCGGCGGCGGTGGCGTCGCGGACCTCGGCGCGCTCGTCAAGGAAGGGAGGCTCGAAGGGAGGGTTTAGGAAGGGGGAAGCGATCAAGGAGCCCACCCGGCTCCCCGAAACGCAGCAGCGGACAGGACAAGAACTGCCCGACGCGGCGGGCCCAAAACCCGCTCCCCTTCCCAAGCTCTTCCTTTGACGTCAGGGTCCGACGAGCTTCCGGCCGCGAGCCCGCAGCGTCCCATCGGTGTGGAGGGCCTGCGCGTCGGTCGCGAGCGAGACTCCGAACGCGCCTCCGGCCGCCGGCGCGACGGCGCCGCCCGACAGCAGGGCGCGCACCTTCGACTTCCCCTTGCGCGCATTCACACCGACGACGAGCGTGCGCAGCACCCCGTCGGGCGCCGTGAGGCGATAGGTGCTGCGCCGCTTCCGCATCGCCGGCCGGTCGCAGTAGACCGTCGCGTCCCCGAGCGTGAGCGTCACCATCGGCGGCGCCGCCGCGAGGTCGGGCAGGGCTCCCGCGACGATGGCGGCGACGGCCACGCGCCCGGGCTTGCGGCCCCGGGCGGGGCTGGCGGTCGCCCGCAGGGTCGTGAACGGCGTGCTCGGGCACGAGGCGTCGGCAAGATCGAGCGCGCCGTTGCCGTCGTCGTCGCGACAGTTCCCGCAGGCGGCGTCGCGCTCGACGCAGTCGGGGATGCCGTCGGCGTCGGCGTCGACCGACGCGAGCTCGCACGTGTCGGGGAGACCGTTCCCGTTGCAGTCGCTGAAGGTGGCGGCGCAGACGTCGGGGACGCCGTCACCGGTGCAATCCGGCGCCGGGATGCGCGCGTTCCCGACGTAGACGCCGAGGGCGCGCCGGCCGGTCGCGAGCACGAGATCCGGGGCCCCGTCCGAATTGAAGTCGCCGGTGAGGATCGCCGGCTGCGCGAGGCTGCCGACGAGGCGCTTGCCCGGGCCGAAGCCGCCGGCGCCGTCGCCGAAGAAGACCCGGAGGCCGCCCTGGTCGAGGTCGACCGACGCCACGTCGGGATTGCCGTCGCCGTCGAAATCGTGCGCCACGACGAACGCGCGGCCGTCGCGGAGGAAGAACGCCACCACCAGGGGCGCGGACGGGACCCCGGCGAGCACGGTCGGGGCGGGCAGCGTCCGGGTGAGCGTGAACACGTCGCCGGGATCGCTGCGATAGACGTGGATTTGCCCGTCGCCGCCGACGAGAGAGACGTCGAGGGTGACGAGGTCCGCGTCGCCGTCGTGATCGAGATCGGCGAGGGCGATCCCGAAGCGGACCGCTCCGGCCGGAGGATCGGCGATCACACCTGCATCGGCCAGCACGCCGCCCGTGTTGCGGTAGAGATGGGTCTCGATCGTCATGGTGGCGAGGTTGAGACCCACCACGTCCGCATCGCCGTCGTGATCGACGTCGCCCGCCACCATGAGCATCGGCGCCTGGTGGGCGAGCGGCAGCGGCGCGTCGGCGGTGAACGTGCCGCCCGCGTTGCGCGCCACCCCGAGCGACGGCGTGGTCTCGTTGGCCGACACGAGATCCCGGTCGCCGTCACCATCGAGGTCGACGGCGAGAAGCCCGTTTGGCCCATCGCCCACGACCACCGACGTCGTATTGGCCGCGGTGCCGTTCGCCGCGAGCCGCAGGATGGTCGTTCCGGCGACCGTGTTGACGGCGATGTCGGCGTCGCCGTCGCCGTCGAGATCGGTCACGACCGTTCCCATGGGCCCGTCGGGGACGGGGAAGGTCGCCCCGGGGGTGAACGTCCCGTCGGCGGCGCCGAGACTCACCTCGAGCTGGTTCGTGGTCCCACCGATCGCGCGCACGACGTCGACGCGGCCGTCGCCGTCCACGTCGCCCATGGCGACGCGATCCTGGGCGCTGGTGAACGTGGTCGTGACCGGCGCCGCGAAGGTCCGCGGCCGCACGATGTCGCACGCGTCCGGGATGGTGTTGGCGTTGCAGTCGTGGCCCGGGAGCTGGCAGGCGTCGGGCACGCCGTCGCCATCGCAGTCGGCCACGGCCGGTGCCGCGCGCAGCCGCAGCGCGCTCACGGTGCCCCCCGTCACGTTCGTCACGACCAGGTCCCGTCGCAGATCGCCGTCGAGGTCGGCGGCGGCGATCTCGATCGGCCCGTCGCCGACGGCGATCGGGATCGGCGCCTCGAAGGTGCCGTCACCGTGATTGCGCGCCACCACGACGACGTCCGTGGTCGCGCTCGTCGCCGCCACGTCGCGGTAGCCGTCGCCGTCGAGGTCGGTCAGGAGGACGCTCGTCGGTCGCGGCACCGGGATCGCGATGGGCGCCGCCCATGGAAACGTGCCGTCGTTGCGCAGAATGATGACCTGGTCGCCGGTGAAGCTCGCGACCGCGGCGTCGACGTCGCCGTCGCCGTCGAGGTCGCCGGCCGCGACCGAGACCGGATCGGTGACGGTGGCGACGACCACCTCGGGAAGTACCTCGTAGGGGCGGTAGGTGAGCTGACCCGCGGCGCGGCTCGCGATCAAGAGATCGAGCGTGCCGTTGCCGTTGACGTCGGTGAGGATCATCGACTGCGGTCCGCCGGCAGTGGCGCTGCTCGCCGGGCCGCCGAATCCGCCCGCGCCGTCCCCGATGCGCACCGTGAGGGTGCTGGCGTTGCGGTTCGCCACCAGCATCTCCGACGAGTCGTCGCCGGTGAGGTCGGCGACGATGAGATCGGCCGGGCCGTCGCCGGCGGACAGCGTCGTCGCGGCGGTGCCGTCGTACGTGCCGTCGCCGTCGTTGTGAAGCCACGTGATGGTGTCGTCGGCGAAGTTCGCGACGAACAGGTCGAGGTCGCTGCCGATCGCGAGGAGGCCGCCCACGCGCGCGGCCACGATCGCGAACGGACCGTCCCCGGTGGCGTAGGTCGTGGGTGCCGAGAAGGTGCCGGTGCCGTCGTTCAGCATCACGGACACCCGATCGAGCCCGTTCTCGGCGACCGCGAGGTCGAGGTCACCGTCGAGATCGAGGTCGGCGGCCACGATCCCCCCGGGGCTCGCGAGCCCCGACGCGATCGGCACGAGGTCGTACGCGAGCGGCGAGACCTCGAACGCGTCGTCAATGCCGTTGCCGTTGCAGTCCGCGGCCGGCGCGCGGGACGCGAGCGCCGTCACGAGCAGCACCATCCACACCACCACCCAGCGCATGGCGGGAGTCTAGCGGGTGAGGTCGAGGTCGTCGATCGGGCCGCCGAGCCCTCAGCGACCGAGCACCGCGTGCGCCGCCGCCCGCCCGGCGTACGCGCTGATGTCGACGATCCCCGCCGGCGCCTCGAGCGTCGCGGCGGCGAGCAGGAGCCCGTCGATCCCCGCGACGGTGAGGGCATGCCGCTCGACCGGCGCCCACGACCAGCTCATCGACTGCGGCGCCTCGACGTGGTGGTACGCGCTCCACTCGATGCAGTCGTCGAGGTCCGCGTAGTAGCGCCGCAGGTAGTCGATCGCCATGTCGAGATGCGCGCGCGCGGCCGTCCAGGACGGTCCCGCGGTGCTGCCGCCGTCGAAGAAGCGCGCCATCACCCACGACAGGAGATGCTTTCCGGCCGGCGCGGCGCGGCGGCTCGTGAGCGACGGGATGTGATAGCCGCCGGCGTACCGGCGCTCGCCCTTGCGCCCCGTGAGGAGGCGGTTCCAGCCCGGATGGTCGTCGGGCTTGCCGGTCGCGCGGACGGTCGGAAGGCGCCGCAGGCCGGCGTGCCAGCCGACCAGGTCGGCGCGAAACCGCTTCAGCTCCTCGGCAGCGGCGACGAAGTCTGCGGGAAACCGGCGCACGTCGATCAGCTCGAAATTCTCCCACACGGGATACGTGCTGATGACGGCGGGCGCGTGCACCTCGCGTACCAGGTTCGCGCGGTCGACGGCGACCGCGCCGCGCACGCGCCCGTCGTCGACCACGATCTCGATCGGCTTCCATGCGAGCGCGATCTCGCCGCCGCGCTCGCGGATGGCGCGCGCCCACGGCTCCATCAGCCCCTGCATGCCGCCCGCCTCGGCGTCGTCGGCGATGTGCGGAAGGCCCTTCGGATTCTGGAAGAAGAGCATGAGCCGCCCGGCCGACGCCTCGGCCGGTCGCGGATGGAAGATGACCGCCGCCATCAGGAGGAGTGCCTGACGTACGCCGGGATGCCGGACGTTCGCGTCGACCCACGATCCGAGCGGGACCGGCAGCGCGGCGCGAACCTCGGCCGGTGTCGCAGACGCGAGACGAGCGAAGATGTCGCGCAGCTCGGTGAGGCCGTCTTCCGGACACTCGAAGAACTCGCGCGCGACGCCGAGGAAGCCGCCCGCCGACCAGTCGCCGCCGTCGAGGACCGGCCCGTCGGGGAGGCGGTGGACGCGGAGCACGCGGGTGATCGGACGGCTCCCGATCTCGACGCCGGCCTCGCGCGCCGCCTCGGCACCGTGGTGCCACGGAAACTGGCAGTCGCCGACGCCGTGCGCGTCCCGATGTCCGAAGTCGATCCAGTAGCCCTCCGGGGTCTGCACGGCGCCCGAGCGTCCGCCGACCGTGTCGGCATGCTCGAGGATGACGACCCGCTTCCCGTGCCGGGTGAGGATGGCTCCGGCCACGAGCCCGGCCAGGTCCGCGCCGACGATCGCGACGTCGGTCGTGACTTCGCGCTGCATGCAACCGCCGTAGCGCGGGTGAGCATGGGACGTCCAGTGGATCGCGTCCCGGAGCGCGTCCAACTAGCGCAATCGCATGGGATCGGGCGATTCGGCCGGCGTGAACGAGAACGACCGGATCACGATCTCCACCGGCTGGCGGTCGGCCGGCGGGTCGCCGTGGAAGAGCCACAGGTTCATGTGCACGGGCATGGGGGCCTGCCCGACCCGCCGGGTCGGCCGGGCCGGGGCGAACACCCAGCTCCCGAGGGTCGTGTTCCGCTCGTCCGTGGCGAGGAACGTCACCCGATCCGGCGCGCGCACGAACGACGAGGTCGTGATCCGGCCGGAGGGTGAGAAGCGGAAGGTGCGCAAGCTCGGCCCGAGCCCGCTTCGTGCCGGCCACACGGTGAAGTTTCCCGGGCGGCTCGCCGCGTTGCCCCAGCGCGCGTACTCGATGTCGACCTCGTTCGTACGATCGGGGCCGACGTCCGGCGTCGGATAGACGAACAGGCCGAGCACGACCTTGCGATCGAGCGCGGCGACGAGCCCGTCGACCACCCACGTGTACGTTCCGAACCCGAGACGCTCCGTCGACTCGACCTCGGCGCACGTCCAGCGGCGGCCGTCGCGTGCGATGCGCAGGTGCAGGAAGCCGTTCCCGTCGACGGCGACGTTGCCCGCGTTCCAGTGGTTGGGACCCGGCGAGCCGCCACCCTCGCGCACGATCCACGTGAGGCCCGCCCATTGGATGCCATGGGCCGCCTGCGCGCGCAGGGTCTCGCTCGCTTCCGCCGGCGCGAGCGCCACGGTGAACCAGAACGCCACGAGCAGACGTGACCTCGCACGTGCGACGCGCATCGACACCGACGTGGGTGACATAACCGTTGGACATCGTCGAGGCCCGATTTCGCGACACTCGAGGACGCGATCCTCGCCCACGGCGGCGAGGCGCAGGCGGTCCGCGACGCCTTCGCCGCGCTCGGGTCGGCCGACCGCGCGGCCGTCCTCGCGTTGCTCGGCTCGCTCTGAGCGTCTCGCGCCGTAGAACGGTCGCGAGACTGGGCGCAGGGGCGGCAGGTGACCTGCGCGCGCGTCTCCGCTACCACGTCCCCGATGCGCCTCTTCGCGTTCACGTGCGGGTGGCTCACCGGCCCGGCCGGTCTCTTCCTCGACGGCGTGCGCGGGAAGCTCCGCGTGCCGGTGCCCGCGTTCCTCGTCGACCACCCGCGGGGCCAGGTTCTGTTCGACACCGGGATGCATCCCGAGGTGCAGCGCGATCCGCACGCGCGCCTGGGAACCCTCGCCGACCTGTTCACGCCCGAGTACGTGGCGGGCGAGGAGGTCGCCGCCCGAGTCGCCGCACGCGGCGTCGATCCGGCGCGCGTGACGCACGTCGTCCTGTCCCACCTCCACTTCGATCATGCGGGCGGCCTCGCCACGTTGCCGAACGCCCGCCTCGTGGTGCAGCGGCGCGAGTGGGAGGCGGGCGCCGACGACGATCGCGCGGCGCAGCTGAGCTTCGCGCGCCGGGACTTCGACCACGGACACGACCTGCAGCTGCTCGACGGCGAGCACGATCTCTTCGGCGACGGGCGGGTCGTGTGCCTGCCGACGCACGGGCACACGCCCGGCCACCAGTCGCTGCGCGTGCGTCTGGACGGCGGTGACGTCGTGCTGACGTCCGACGCCTGCTACCTGCGACGCACGCTCGAGACCGAGCATCTCCCGATGGTCGTCCACGATCGGGACGCGATGCTGGCCTCGCTCCGCCGCCTGCACGCCCTGCGCGACGCGGGCGCGCGGCTGGTCTACGGACACGACCCCGACGAGTGGGCTGCCGTGCCGGAGGAGATCACCGGGTGAAGCTCGGGCGCACGACCGTCCTCGTCGGCGAGAACCAGGGCAAGTATCCGCAGGGGAACTCGCTCCTCGTCGAGGGCGGCGAGGAGACGCTGGTCGTCGACCCGTCGCTCGCCGTGGCCGACGGCCGATTCGGCCTGCCGCGCGTCGATCGCGTCGTCAACAGCCACTGCCACGAGGACCACGTGGCGGGGAACGGCCGCTTCCCGGACGTCCCGTGGCACCTCCACGAAGAGGACCTTCCCGGCATCCGCTCGCTCGACGGCATCAGGCAGATCTACGGCTTCGAGGGCGACATCGATGCCGCCTGGGCGAAGGTCGTCGTCGAGCAGTTCCACTTCACGCCGCGGCCCGATCCGACGCCGTTGCGCGACGGGACCGTGTTCGATCTCGGCGGCGGCGTGCGCGTCCGCGCCATCCACGCGCCCGGCCACACGCGCGGCCACTCGTTCTTCCACGTCGAGCCCGACGACGTGCTCTACCTCGGCGACGTCGACCTCTCGAGCTTCGGGCCCTACTACGGCGACGCCTGGTCGTCGCTCGAGGACTTCGAGCGCACGCTCGCGATGGCCCGCGGGCTCGAGGCGCGCTGGTACGCGACCTTCCATCACAAGGGCGTCGTCGAGGGCCGCGCCGCGTTCCTCGAGATGCTGGAGCGTTATGCCGCCGTCATCGGCGATCGCGAGCGCCGCCTGCTCGACTTTCTCGCCGCGCCGCGCACCCTCGCCGAGATCGCGGCGCACCGCTTCGTCTATCGCCCGGACGACGACGTCAGCTTCGCCGAGCCGGTCGAGCGCCGCAGCATGGCGCAGCACGTGACGCGCCTCGCCGGCGCCGGCCGTGTGCGCGAGGTCGAGCCCGGCCGGTTCGCTCGACGCTGAGCGGGAAAAGGACCTCCTGCGCGCGTCCCTCGCCTACCGCGCCGGCTTCGCCGGCCGCGGCGTCCCGGTCGCGCGTGCCACCCACGTCCCACGCTCACCCCGCGACCCGAGACGAAGTCTCGGGTCGGCTACATGGTGGCGCGCAGCGGGCTCGCGTCGGCCACGCCCTCGTCCGCCCGCACGAAGGCCTCGATCTCGTCGATGCGCGCCGAGGCGTCCTGGTAGCCGATGTCGATGAGGGCCCGCGTGTAGGCCGCATCGAACAGGAGATAGCTCATCAGATCCGCGCTCTCCGCGTCCGGCGTCCCGAGCCCTTCCAGGACGTAGCGGACGACGCGCGGCATGCGGTGGCTGAGGCTCTTCGCCACGATGGCGAGATCCTGCGACGGGCTCACGACGAACGGCTGGACGCGTCGCATGGGCTCCTGCATGCCGGAACCGATCGGTGGCGTCAGGCCGTCGTCGTACGCCTCCAGCAGCTCGTTCATGCGCTTCAAGTGGTCCAGGTCGGCGTCCAGATGGTCGAGGAAGATCGCGTTCATGAACACGCCGCAGATCTGCGCCAGCGGCGGCCGCAGCGGCGCCGGCTCGTCGTCGACGCCCGAGAGCTGCTCGGCGCGCGAAAGGGCCGCGGCCGCGCCCTGCGAGCGCACGCCGACGGCGAGCACGCGGGTCGAGCCGAGGCGGATCGCCGGGCTGAATGGATTCACGAGCCGCAGGCCGCCGTCGCCGAACCACAGGTCGCGCCCCTCGCACCGCACGCGCACCGGCGGGAACACGATCGGGATCGCGGCCGACGCGCAGATGTGATCGAGCGTCAGCTCGACCGGCAGCGTCACGCGGCGGGTCTTCAGCCACAGCGGATGGCCCTGGCGTCCCTGGATGAACGTGAACGAGCGGCCCGAGTGGTAGCTCGTCGCCGTGACGGCGAGCGCGTACAGGTGACCGCGACGAATGGCATCGCCGATGCCCTCGAGCGGCAGCGTGGCGTCGAGGAAGGGGCGCAGCGGCGCGGTGTCGAGTAGGGACTGCACGCGCCCGGCGCCGACGAGGCCGCCGAGCGCCATGTCGAGGACGAGTCGCGCGCCGTTCATGGCGAACGAGAGCAGGTCGGGCCGGAAGACGTTGTCGACGGTGAGCCGAGCCCACAGGCTCCCGAGCAGCAGCGTCGCCTCGCGGAAGTTGCCCGAGAACGCTGCCAGCATGCTCCCGTTGATGGCCCCCGCGGACGCGCCGGCGACGATGCGGAAGGGCAGCGGACCGTCGCGCAGCGGGGGGATCTCCCCGATGCGCTTCAGCACGCCCGCCTGGTAGGCCCCGCGGGCGCCCCCGGCAGTCAGGACGAGGCCGAGCATCGCCGGCTCGCGAGCGACCCCCGAGACTCGACCACCGGGGGCGTCGTGGAAAGGATCTTCCTGCGGATCCGGCTCGGGTCGATCCCGAGCGTTTCACAGATGGTCTCGAAGGCGAACGGATCGCGCCGCTCGGTGCTCGTGAGCCACTCGAGATCGCGACGGATCCACTTGGGGCGGGCGGGCTTGCGCCGGCTGCCGAGGAGATTCTGGACGGCGTCCTCCAGCACCGCGGCCATGAGGCGCCGCTGACCGTAGGCATCGTATGGCAGGCTGGGTCCCATGCCCGGCAAAAGCACGCGCCGTGCCCGCCCGGGCCGTCGCAATCCCGGGCCTTCTCGCGCCCGGGGCGGCCCGCAGTGCCCCTTGGTTGGGCAGTGCCTGCGTAGGGGACGGACTCGGCGCGGGGCAGTCTCAGCGGATCGAGCCGAGGACGCGGTGGCCGGCCGCCGG
Organism: Candidatus Eisenbacteria bacterium; assembly: GCA_035577985.1. Taxonomy (NCBI): domain Bacteria; phylum Candidatus Eiseniibacteriota; species Candidatus Eiseniibacteriota bacterium. Next base: position 88,727 of record DATJZY010000147.1, on the reverse strand, counting down.
CTCGAGGTCGATGCGCGTCGAGATCATGAGACGGGCCATCGTCATGTAGAACCCGACCGCGAGGACGAGCTCGACGATCTCGCGATGCGAGAGGTGGCTCGCGAGCTCGGCGAACGTCGCATCGGACGGCCCGCCGTCGCGCACGATCTCGTCGGTCGCGCGCAGGACGATCCGATCGACGGGGTCGAAGCACGTCGCGCCGGCGTCGTCACGCTCGAGGGCGGCGATCTGCTCGTCGGAGACCGCGCACATCTTCGCGATCGGCACGTGCTGCACCCATTCGTACTCGGCGCGCGAGAGACGAGCCACGCGCAGGATCGCCAGCTCGCGGAGCTTGGCCGGGAGCTGCTGCTGGGTGAGGATGCTCGTGCCGAGGCTCAGCAGCGGGCGGAAGTTCGTCTCCGCGTGCGCCATCATCTTGAAGATGTTGAGCTGCACGGGGACCCGTTCGAGCAGCTCCTTCACCTTGGGCGGGGCGGTCGCGGGGTCGACGTAGGGAATGCGTGCCATCGGATCTCCTAGGCGTGGATCGGCGGGCGCCGATCGATCCACGGCGCCGCCTGCTCGAGCTGCGCGGCCACGCGCAGGAGCACGTCCTCGCGCCCATAGGCGGCGACGAGCTGCACGCCGACGGGCAGGCCGTCCGGCGTCCAGTGGAGCGGCAGCGAGATCGCGGGCTGGCCGCTCATGTTGAAGGGCGACGTGAAGCAGGCGAACGCCCCCGCGCGCAGCCCTGCCACGGTGGGATTCTCGGGATCGGGCGAGAAATGGCCGAGCGGCGGGGGCGGGTCCGGCAGCGTCGGCGTGAGCAGCAGATCGAACCCCTCGGTCCACCACGCTGCCAGCCGCCGCGTGAAGCCCGCCATCCACTCCTCGGTCTCGAAGTACTGTCCGACCGGGATGAGACGACCCAGCTCGATCATCGCCCAGTTGAGCGGATCGAGGTCCGCCGCCGTGAGCGTGCGACCGATGATGCGCTCGATGCCACCGAGCGTACCGACGAGCTGCACGGCGTACATGACCGAGAAGTGGCGCGCCACCTCGAGATCGTCGAGCGCGACGGGGTGCGCGTCTTCGACCGTGTGGCCGAGGTCGCCGAGCAGGCGCGCGGCGCGGGTCGCGGCGGCGACGCACTCGGCGTGCACCGGCGTCGCGCCCGCCGGCGAGCCGGTCATGAGACCGACGCGAAGACGCCCCGGCGCGGCACCGACCTCGTCGCGATACGGACGCGCCGGCGCCGGCGCGGTGTACGGATCGCCCGGCATGTACCCGTGGACGGCGTCGATGAGCGCCGCGGTGTCGCGCACCGTTCGGGTGACGACGCCCTCGACGGCCAGCCCGCCGACGCCTTCTCCCATGTCGGGGCCGAACGACGTGCGCCCGCGCGACGGCTTCAAGCCGACGAGGCCGCACTCGCTCGCCGGAATGCGGATCGACCCGCCGCCGTCGTTGGCGTGCGCCGCGGGCACGAGGCCCGCGGCCACGGCCGCCGCCGATCCGCCGCTCGATCCGCCCGTCGAGTGCGCCGGGTTCCACGGGTTGCGTGTGGGCCCGTACGCGTCGGGCTCGGTCGTCGGCAGGATGCCCAGCTCCGGCACGTTCGTGCGCCCGATCGTCACGAGGCCGGCGCGACGGAACTTCGCGCCGAGGTAGGAATCGTGCGGCGCACGGAAGTCCATGTCGCGCAGGAACCGCGTCCCGCCGTGCATCGGATCGCCCTCGGTGTGCCCGAAGAGGTCCTTGGCCAGAAACGGCACGCCGCGCAGCGGGCCTTGGGGCAGCGCCGGCGATCGCGCGAGCGCGCGCGCCTGATCGAACAGCGGGTGGATCACGGCGTTCAGCTTCGGGTTCACCCGCTCGACGCGCGCGATCGCCGCGTCGACCAGCTCGAGCGGACTCGCCTTCTTCGTACGCACGAGCTCGGCCTGGGCGACGGCGTCGAGCCGGGGGAGATCGTCGGGCATGTCGCGGCTTACGACGGCGCGGGTGTCCCTGTCCAGACGGCTCACGCCGCGGCGCCGAGAAACCAGTCGAGCGCGTCTCCCATGAAGCCGGCGCGCGGCCAGTGGATGCCACCCTCGTCGACGCGGAACTCGAGCGGGTAGCCGAGCCGCGTGAGCGTGTCGCGCATCGGCAGGGCGACGTGCTCGAACGGGAAGAGCTGGTCGTGCGTGCCGTACTCGAGAAAGACGCGCGGCTTCGGGTCGTCGGCGCGGAGGTTCTGCGCGTCGATCGCGAGGAACCCCGCCGCCCAGGCCATCACGGCCGCGAAGATGCGCGGGTTGGAGAGCGCGATTCCGAGCCCGTAGCTGGCGCCGTCGGAGAAGCCGATGAGCGCCTGGCGCGCGGGATCGATCCGGAAGCGGCGGTAGACGGCGTCGAGGACGAGACCGAGAAAGGCGAGGTCCTCGCCCGGGCCGCCGGCGATGAGATCCCACGTCATCTCGCGCGAGCGCGGGACGACGAAAACGGCGTGGCGCCGGTCCGGCTCGTCCTTGAGGCCGCGCGCGATCATCTCGTCCTGGCGGCCGGCACCGTGCAGGACGACGACCAGCGGGTAGGCGCGATCCGGATCCGGGGTGGTCGGGGCGAGCACGTAGGCCGCGTGCTCGCCGTGCGTGATGCGCCCGAGGCCACCGCCGGCCGGCGGTCCCTCGGGCTCGGCGAACGCCGCCTTCAGGGCGAGGCTGTTCATCGTCCGGTGAAGCTCGGCCGTCGTTTCTCGAAGAACGCGCTCACCGCCTCGCGGAGGTCGTCGCTGGCGAGGAAGGCGGCGTTCCAGGTGGCGACGAAGGCGAGTCCGTCCTCGACGGTCTTGCCTTCGCAGTACTTGAGCACGCGCTTGGTGCCCTGCACGGCGAGCGGTGAGTTGGCGGCGATGCGCACGGCCATGTCGAGCGCGGCCGCTCGTGCGCTCGTCGGGTCGGGGTGCACGGTGTTCACGAGGCCGATCGCCCGGGCGCGCTCGGCGTCGAGGTCGTCGCCCGTGAGCGCCAGCTCGGCCGCGATGCCGCGCCCGACGATGCCCGGCAGACGCTGCAGCGTCCCGACGTCGGCGACGATCGCCATGCGCGTCTCGCGCACCGAGAAGCGCGCGCAGGCCGACGCGATGCGGACGTCGCAGGCGGTGATGAGGTCGATGCCGCCGCCGATGCACCAGCCGTGGATCGCCGCCACGACCGGCTTCGGGCAGTCGGCGACGGCCGAGATCGAGCGCTGCAGCCGTGCGATCTCGTGCATCGCCCGCATGCGCTGCGCGGCGCCGCTGGCTTCGCCGTCGCCGCCGGCACCGATCGTGCCCATCATGCCGGCGAGATCGAGGCCGACGGTGAAGTGATCCCCGCGCGCTGCCAGCACGATGACCCGCACCTCGGGGTCGGCGCCGAGCGCCGCCATCGCCTGCGGCAGCTCGTCCCAGAAGGCGGGGCCCATGGCGTTGCGCCTTGCGGGGTTCGCGAGCCAAAGCGTTGACACGCCGCCGTGGCATTCGGTCTCGAGCACGCTGTAGGTCATGATGCTGATTGACACACTGCGCGTAGCCGAGACAAGCTCGATCCTGGATGCCCGCGCCCGCGAATCCCCGTGGTACGGTAGCGCGCGTCGCCCTGGTGCCGCGCGACGCCGGCGTCGCATGAGCGGGATCGAGCAACAGCTCGAGCAGGCCTACGCTGCCGAGACGGCGCGCCTCGTGCGCCAGCGCCTCGGCATCGTGACGCCGCTCTTCGTGCTCCTCATGGGAACCGGCGTCGCTTTCGAATGCATCGTGTTCCCCGAGCGGCGGGGCGCGGTGCTCGGCGCATGGGCCGTCGAGTCCCTCGCCATGATCCTCACGCTGCTGGCGACGCGACTGCCGTGGCTCGCGGAGCGGCCCGGCGTCGTTGCGGCCGTCGGGGCGGCGACGATCAGCGCGCTCATCACGATCTATCACGTCGTCGTCGCCGCCGATCCGATGCGGCTCGCGATGACGCTCACCGCGTTGCTGAACGGCCTCGCCGTGCTCCTGCCGTGGGGACCGCGCGTGCAGGCCCTGGCCTCGATCCTCTCGCTCCTGGCCGTCGGCATCCTCGCGCCCATCCTCGCGGCGCCGAGCGACGCCTGGGTGCTGTGCGGGATCGGCGTCGGTGTCGCGTCGGTCACCTCGACGGTGGGCGCGTTCCTCCTGGACCGCTACCGCCACGAAGCCTTCCGCCGCGCGAGCCTGCACGCCGAGGAAGCCGAGATCTCCGCGACGCTCCTGAAGGTCAACGAAACGATCTCGACCCACCTCGGGAACGAGGATCTCCTCGTCTACGTGAACCGCCTCGCCGTGGAGACGGTCGGATGCGACTGGAGCAGCACGTTCCTGTTCGACGACGGGCGCGGCGTGTACCGGCTGGCGGCCAACGTCGGATCGCCGGACGCGGTCCGGCAGACGCTCGACCAGATCGAGTTTGCGCCCGACAGCCTGCCGCTGCTCCAGAGCTTTCGCGCGGGCACGCTCGTCGAGATCCAGGATCCCGAGCGCCAGGCGCTCGTCCCGCCGAACCTTCTGCGACGGACCGGGGTCGCGTCGGCGCTGTATGCGCCGATCGGTTGCGGCGACCGGATCGTGGGCGTGCTCGTGAACGGCTACCACACGCGCACGGGCGCGTTCTCGGCGAAGCAGCGGCGTCTCACGCTCGGCATCGCGCAGGCCGCCAGCGTCGCGCTCGAGAACACGCGCCTCATCGTCGATCTCCAGGCGGCGAGCCGTCTCAAGTCGGACTTCGTCGCCACCATGTCGCACGAGCTGCGGACGCCGCTCAACGTGATCATGGGCTACAGCGAGATGCTCGCCGAGGGCGTGTACATCCCCGGGACGGCCGCCTGGCAGGAGACCCTCGAGCGCATCCAGCGCGCGTCGGTCGAGCTGATGGACCTCATCACCGCGACGCTCGACATGGGGCGGATCGAGGCCGGCCGCGACACCGTGATGCTGGGACCCCTCAGCCTGGACCAGATGTTCGGCGAGATCTCGCGCGAGGTGGAGCCGCTCGTGCCGGAGGGCGTGCGCTTCGGGTGGTCGAACGACCTGCGGGACGAGGTCGTGACGACCGACGGCGGGAAGGTGAAGACCGTCATCAAGAACCTGGTCGGCAACGCGCTCAAGTTCACGACCGCGGGCGCGGTCGAGGTGACGGCGCGCGGCCGCGACGATCTGCTCGTGCTCCAGGTGCTCGACAGCGGGATCGGCATCGCCCCCGAGCACCTGCCACTCATCTTCGAGATGTTCCGTCAGGTCGACGGGTCGAGCACACGGCGGTACGGCGGTGTCGGGCTCGGGCTCCACATCGTGAAACGGCTGGTGACGCTGCTCGGCGGCTCGATCGACGTCGAGAGCGCGCCCGGCAAGGGGTCGATGTTCACGGTCACGATCCCCGTCGGCCGCGCGAAGCAGCGCCTGGGCGCAGCCTGAGTCACCGCAGCTTCGGGAGGGAGCCGCGCTCGAGGGCGCGGCGGAAGTTGCGCGTGACGAGCGCGGCGGCGAGCGCCAGGTAGACGACGTTCTCGGCCGTCGCGACGGCGAGCTGGGCCGGTGGAAGCACTCCGGTCGCGATGACTGCGCGCATGCCTTCGAAGACGTGGCTCAGCGGCAGCGCGCCGGCGATCTGCTGGAAGGGGGGCGGGAGGACGGCGACGGGCCAGAACACCGCCGAGAGCGGCATCACCAGGAACGGCATGCTGTAGGCGACGATCATCCAGCGGCCGCCGAAGCGCACGATGACGGAGAGCGCGACGAGCCCGAGCGTCCAGCCGAAGCACACGAGGTTGGCGGCGAAAGGCACGAGGCTCGGGCCGAGCGAGAAGAGGTCGAAGGCGTAGAGCGGCCACGCGACGAGCGTCATGGCGCCGAGGGTGAGCAGCGCCTTCACGGCGCCGACCGCCATGGTCGCGGCCCCGAACTCGCCGACGGTGAGCGGCGAGGCGAAGAGCGTCACCACCGAGCGCGCCCAGACGTCGTCCAGGAACGACACCGACACGTCCTGCGCGGCGCGCAGGAAGACGTTCCACAGGATCGCGGCGCCGACGAACACCGCGATCGCGTTCGGTACGTGCGCGCCGGCGTTGATCACGTAGAGCGTGAGGAACGCCCACACCGCGACGTCGACGAGCGGCCAGTACACCACGTCGAGCACCCGCGACGGATCGCGGCCGACGAGGAGCAGGTAGCGTAGCGTGAGCGCGCCGACGCGGCGCAGATGGCCGGTCATCCGAGCCCCTCCCGGGCGAGCTTCAGGAACACCTCCTCCATGGCCGCCGCGTCGAGCGAGGCGGTGCCCAGGACCTGGCGCGACACCTCGAGGGGTGTGCCGTCGGCCACGACGCGACCGCGATGCAGGAACGCCACGCGGTCGCACATGAGCTCGACCTCGGCCATGTTGTGCGAGGTGTAGAGCATCGAGAGGCCGCGCGTGCGCCGGATCTCCTGCAGCACGCGGCGCGTCTTCTCGGCGACGTCGGGGTCGAGGCTCGAGGTCGGCTCGTCGAGCACGAGCAGGTCGGGCTCGTGCAGGAGCGCCCGCGCGACGCCGGCACGCGTCTGCTGTCCGAGCGACAGGTCGCCGAAGCGCTTGCAGAGGAGCTCGCCGAGCTCGAGCGCACCCACCGTCCGCTCGATGGCCGTGCGCGACACGCCGTAGAGCGCCGCGTAGACGCGGAGGTTCTCGGCCACGGTGAGGCGCCAGTCCATGAGCGCCTCGGGCGACGCGAACCCCACGCGGCGCAGCGCCTGCTTCGTGCCGTCGTGTGGATCGCGGCCGAAGATGCGCACGCTGCCCGCGCTGGGGCGTACGATCCCGAGCAGGATGTGGAGCGTCGTCGTCTTGCCGGCGCCGTTCGGGCCGAGCAGCCCCAGCACCTCGCCCGCGCGCACGTGGAACGTGGCGCTCTCGAGCGCGGTCGTGTGCGCGAACCGTTTGGCGAGATCGCGAACGTCTACGGCTAGCGTGTCGGGTGACGGCGGCAAGCCCGCCCGTCTAGCGTGCGGAGCGCTGGGCGTCCAGGGCGCGCTCGCGGTGCTGTCGCGCCGGGAGGTCGTGGGCACGGCTTCGGCTTCGGCTCCGCCGCGCGACAAAACACATGATGCGTCATGGCCCGCCATTGCGTCGCGCCGCTTCGCAGGCGCCTCCGCCGTGCCCACGACCTCCCGGCGCGACGACGCGCGCGCGCTCGACGCTAGCGCGAGCCGCTGGCGGCCGCGGCGTCTGGAACGGGGGAATCCTGGCCGAGCTCCTTGGCGAAGAGGTCGCGCGTGGTGCTGGCCACGAGGTCGGTGGGGAGGTCGGCGAATTCGCCGTAGGGGATCTCGTCGAGGACGCGGATCCTGATGGCGTGGTGCCCGCGCAGGACGAAGCCGTGCTTCGGGAGGGCGTCGGCCGTGCCTTCGATCACGATCGGGAGCAGCGGGACGCCCGCACGCTGCGCGAGCGTGAAGGCGCCGTGCTTGAAGCTGCGCAGGCGCCCGTCCTCGGAGCGCGTGCCTTCCGGGAAGATCATGAGCGAGCTGCCCTCGGCCAGGTGCGCCTCACAGGCGCGCATCATGCTCGCGATGCTCTCGGGGCTGCCGCGGCGCAGCTTCACGTAGTGGTTGAGAGCCATGTTCCAGCCGATGCACGGGATGCGGAACATCTCGGCCTTCGACACCCACTTGAAGTGCCTGAAGAGGCGGAAGAGCACCAGGATGTCGAGGAACGACTGGTGGTTCGCCACCATGACGTACGTCGCACCGGGTCGGATGCGCTCGCGTCCCTCGACCCGGACGCGCCAGAGCGGGTTCGTCCACGAGTAGAGCGACGCCCAGAAGCACGTGAACAGGTGCTGGATGCGGAGCTGGCGGTCGAACGGCGCGGTCGCGAGCCACACGAGGAGGGCGATGGGGAAGAGGACGATCGAGCTCACGACGATGAACGCCCAGAAGGCGAGCGAGAAGACGCCGAGCAGCATCCGCGAGCCGTGTACCACCCGCGATCCGGTGGGTCGAGCCGGGGCATTGAGCCAGCGCGCACCGTGTATTACAGCCCGCAGCATGATCGCCCGGCGCGTCGACCACGTCTCGTTCGCGGTGCGCGACCTCGCGCGCTCGCTGCGCTTCTACCACGACGTCCTCGGGCTCGAGCTGGCGCCGCGGCCCGAACTCGGCATCCCGGGCGCCTGGCTCACGGCCGGCGACGCGCAGGTGCATCTCATCCAAGTGCCCGACGGGTTCGACGCCGGTGCGCCGCCGCCCGCGCTCAATCCCGCGGCGAGCCACGCCGCCTTCGGGATCGACGACTACGGCAAGGCCCTGGCGGCGCTGCGCGCGCACGAGCTCGAGGTGCTCGAGTTCGGCGAGGCCAGCGGCCAGATGTGGGTGAAGGATCCCGACGGCTACATCATCGAGCTCATCTCCATCCGCCGCTAGGCGAGAGAGGGACGACATGCGCATCCGCCGACCCACCACCGCAGCGCTCCTCGTCGCCGGCCTCCTTCAGGCGGGCTGCGCCTCGCACAAGCCCGCGACGCCGGCTCCGGCTCCGACCGTTCCGGCCCTGACGAAGGACGCGCAGGCCGCGATCACGCCCGCCGAAGCGCTCCAGCGCCTCCGGGACGGCAACGCCCGCTTCGTCGCCGGCACCGCGCTGCATCGCGATCTTCGTGCACAAGTCGCGGAGACGAGCGGAGGTCAGTACCCGTTCGCCAGCGTCCTCGGGTGCATCGACTCGCGCGTGCCGCCCGAGCTGGTGTTCGACCAGGGCATCGGCGACATCTTCAGCGCGCGCATCGCCGGCAACTTCGTCGATCCCGACCTGCTCGGCAGCCTCGAGTTCGCCTCGAAGGTCGCGGGCTCGAAGCTGATCCTCGTGCTGGGACACACCGAGTGCGGGGCGATCAAGGGCGCCTGTGACGACGTGAAGATGGGGAACCTGACCACGACCCTCGCGCAGATCCGTCCTGCGGTCGCCGCGGTCCGCGGCGTGCCGGGCCCGCGCGACTCGAAGAACAAGGCGTTCGTCGAGGCGGTCACGCGCGAGAACGTGACGCTCACGATGCAGGCGATTCGCCACCGCAGCCCGATCCTGCGCGCCATGATCGACGCGGGCGAGGTCGGGCTCGCGGGGGGGATCTACGACGTGAAGACGGGGGCCGTCGCGTTCGTCGAGTAGGTGCGCGAGGTCGGAGGCGAGGCTTCGGCCTCCCTACTCGTCGCGGAACTGCGAGCCGTCGTTGCGCAGGGCGGGCGCCTGGTGCGTGCTCTGCCAGCAGGCGCCGCTCGACGCTTTCAGCTGTACCGTCACCCGCGGGTCCTGCGCGAGCGGCATCGAGGGCGTCTGCAGGCGATCGCCCTTGCCCTTCAGCCGGATGTTGGCGCGGCCCGCGGTGCCGCTTCGCAGCGTGATCGCGAGCACGCCGTCGGGGGTGAGGTCGCGATCGGCGTACTTGAAGCCGAGGTTCGCGAGCGCCTTCCAGCAGGCCTTGCCGTGACACGTGCCGCCCGCCGGTACCGTCGCCCGCACGACGAGCCCCGGCGTGCCGCCGGTGGTGTCGTAGATGCACAGCGCGTACGTCGTGCCGCCGCCGGCCGGATCGCCGAGCTCGGCGAGCGCGGTGTCGCCGTGGGTCCACTTCCACACGAGCCGGCTCCTGGTCGGATCGCCGGCGACCCGCTTCACGATGACGCTCGCCGAGGACGGGTCGTGGCAGCCCGTCGCGGGCCCCACGGTTCCCACGCACGCGCCCGCGCCGTCGCACCCATCGCCGACGGTGCACGGATCGCCGTCGGCGCACGCCGAGCCGGCCGGCTCGACGGCACAGCCCGGATCGCAGCAGTCGCCCGCCGCGAGGTTGCCGTCGTCGCACGCCTCGCCCGCGGTGACGATCCCGTTCCCACAGCGCGTGGTGGTGCAGTTCGTGTCGCACCCATCGCCGTCGACGGCGTTGCCGTCGTCGCACTCCTCGCCGGGATTCGGCACACCGTCGCCGCACGTGACCTCGTCGGCGCCGACGTCGACGCGCGGGCCCGAGACGCGCGGCGCGCCGTCCAGGTCGGTCTCGCCGGCGGCGGCGACGAAGGCGGGGTCGCCCGCGTTGATCGCGGGCGAGGTCGCACCGAGGTGCACGTCGCCCGCGGCCGGGTTCGCGAGCAGCGGATCGGCGAGCTGCGAGTGCGCGTCGGCCCCGGTGCCGGCGCGATAGGCGGCGAAGGTCGCGTACTCGGTGCCGTTCCACACGAAGGTGGCGACCGAGCCCGGTGCCCACCAGAGGTTGTAGTCGAGCTGATTGCCAGTGTTGCCGGCGTCCGAGTCGACGAGGCGGCTCGCCGCCGCGCTCGCGAAGACGTTGTTCGCGACCACGTTGTCCTCGGCGAACTGGATCCAGAGCTGGGCGAAGCCGGTGCCGAGGGTGTCGTTGCCGACGACGGTGTTGTTCGTGAAGCGGCAGTCGCGCACGCGCCCGACCGAGCCCGCGAAGCCGCCGAAGGCGAGCCCCGCCTTGTCGTTGGCGAACAGCACGTTGTCACGCACGACGACGCCGGTCGCCTCGATGCCGGCATGCTCCGCGCCCACCTCGAGGCCGATGTCGCTCTCGGTCACGACGTTGCGCTCGATCACGATGTCGCGCCCGCCGTCGACGTAGATGCCGCCGGCATAGCCTCCACCGTAGCTCGAGCGCGCACGCTCGACGCGGTTGCCGCGGCATGCGCCGTTGCGCGCGACCTTCGTGCGGTCGGGCTGGATGTCGGTCTCGCCGCCGATGAAGTCGATGCCGATGTTGTCGACGTCGCGGACGACGTTGTTCGTCACCTCGAAGCGCTCGACGTTGCCATTCAGCGTGAGGGCCTCGCTCGGCGCCGGCTCGCAGTCGTGGATCGTGTTGCCGTCGATTACGAGGTCCGAGATGGACGTCGTCGCGGTGCCATAGACGGTGATGCCCATGGCGTTCGAGCCGCGCATGTCGTGGATGTCGTTCTGCCGCAGCTCGACGTGGGAGCCGGCGCCGACGACGCGGATGCCCGAGCCGTCGTGCAGGCCGGTGTTGTTGCGGATCTCGAAACCGGCGATCCGCACCCAGCTCTTGTCCTCGACGAGGATCATGTCGTCGCCGGCGACCCCGGTGCCGTCGAGGATCGGGTGCTCGCCGGGGAACGCCGTGAGGGCCACGTGGCCGAGCGTCGCGTTGCCGCTCGCCGGCAGCACGAGCTTCTCGAAGTACGGCGTGGCCTTCTCGCGGACCTGCACCGTGTCGCCCGCCGTCGCGACGTCGAGCGCCGCCTGGATGGTGGTGAAGTCGCCACCCGCCGCCGCGACGACCCAGGTCGTGGCCCAGACGCCGCTGGCCCCGAGGAGCACGAGCAGCGCGGTCGTCCGGACGAGGCGACGCATCGACGAAGGCATCCCAGAGCGCCGCTCGCGCTGTCAATCGCGGGTCACGAAGGCGAGCGTCGCCGGCAGCGCGTCGCGAAACGGCGTCGGCGCCCAGCCGAGCTCACGGCGGGCGCGCGCCGCGTCGGGCCGTGTTCCCGATTCCAGGAACGTCAGCTGCCCGCGCGGGATGAGCGGCGGCTTCCGCGTCGCGCGGGCGACGAGCTCGCCCGCCGCCGACACCGCGTGCGCGACGGCGCTCGGCAGGACGCGCGGGACCTTCGCGGCGGGCGCGACCTCGGCGACGGCGCGCGCGATGGCGACCAGCTCCCAGTACGACTCCGAGAGGATGTAGCGACTCCCCGGCGCCCGCTCCTCGGCGAGCACGTGGCCGGTGCCGACGTCGGGCGCATAGACGAGCGGCAGGCCGCCCGGCAGCAGCATCGGGATCTTTCCCCGCACGAGGTCGGCGATGAACGCGTTCAGCCCCGGTGATGCGGCGGGCACGGGGCCGTAGACCCCGGACGGGTGCAGGAACACGGCGGGGAGCCCGCGCGACGCGAGCTCGACGACCAGGCGATCGGCGTCCTGCTTCGAGCGCTGGTAGGCCGTCGCCTTCGGCATGGTCGCGATCGTGCCCTCGTCGAAGGGGACGCCGGGCACGCACGCGAACACGTCGATGGTGCTCGTGTAGACGAACTTCGTGACCCGGGCGGCGAGCGCCGCCTCGGCGACGAGGCGCGTGCCACCCACGTTGACGCGCGCGAACGTCGACGGATCGGCGAGCCACTGCTCGGGGAGGCCGGCGGTGTGATAGACGACCGTGCAGCCGTCGACGGCGCGCCGGACCGACGCCGCGTCGGTGACGTCGCCCTCGACCAGCTCACATCCGGTGGGCAACAGGACTCGCCCGCGTTCGAGCGATCGCACCAGCGCCCGCACCGCGCGCCCGCGGCGGACGAGCTCGGCTGCCACCGCACCTCCCACGATGCCCGTGCCGCCGGTGAGGAGGACCCTCCCGCTCACGGAATCGCGCCCTTGTCCTTCAGGGCGGCGATCGCTTCCCAGTCGAAGCCGAGCTCGAGCAGGACCTCCTCGGTGTGCTGGCCGCACTCGGGCGACGGTCCGCCCGGCGCCCAGCGCGTGTCGCCGAAGTCGACGGGCGTGGCGACGCCGGGCGCGCTCGTGCCGTCGCCCTGCGGTACGTCGACGAAGGCGCCGGAGGCACGAACCTGCGGATCGTCGAGCGCCTCGGTCGTGGTCTGCACGGGTGCCCACCACATGCCGGCCGCGTCGAGACGGCGTCCCCACTCGGCGAGCGGGGCGGTGGCGAAGATCGCATCGAGCAGCGCGACCAGCTCTCGGGCATGATCGCGGCGCGCCGACATGGTCGCGAAGCGCGCGTCGGTGAGCCACTCGGGACGGTCGACGGCGCGCACGAGGTCGGGCCAGTGCCGCTGGCCCTGAAGCCCGAGGAGCCAGAACCACCGGTCGTCGGCCGCCTTGAACGGGCAGATGACCGGGTTCGGCATCTCGTGGCGGCGCAGTGGCGTCGCGTTGATGCCGAGCCGGAGCGCGGCGTTCGTGTCCCAGCCGAGCACGAAGAGGCCGATGCGCAGGAGCGAGGTGGTGACGAGCTGCCCGCGACCGGTGCGCTCGCGCGCCAGAAGGGCGGCGCTGATGCCGCCCGCGAGCGAGATGCCGGCGGTGTGATCGCCCATCGCGCCGCGCTGGAAGGGCGGCTCCGCGCCGGCAGGCGTCAAGGCCGCGGCGATGCCGGCACGCGACCAGAACGCCCCGATGTCGTAGGACGGACGATCAGCGTCGGGCCCGCTCTCGCCGTAACCCGTGACGCGCCCGTAGACGAGGCGCGGGTTGCGCGCCGCGAGCGTCTCGTAGTCGAGCCCGAGGCGCGCGAGCGCCGCCGGGCGGACGTTGGTGACGAAGACGTCGGCGTCGCTCAGCAGCCGGTAGGCGATCTCCCGCGCTTCGGCGACGCGGAGATCCAGGACCACCGAGCGCTTGCCCCGGTTGTCGAGCTCGAAGGGCGGATTCGCCGGCAGCTCGACGCCGGCGGCCGTGAGATAGAGACCGCGGAAGGGATCGCCCGTCGGCGGCTCGATCTTCACCACCGTCGCCCCCCAGTCGGCGAGGACGCCGCTCGCGGAGGGGCCGGCGACCCACACGCCCAGCTCGACGACGCGAATACCCTGGAGCGGACCCGCCATCGTGTCCTACGGCGCGACCTGCCGCTCCTGATAGAAGAACTTCCCCCGCGAGCGCGCCAGCAGCTCGCCGCCTTCGCGCACGCGGGCCTCGATCTCGACGTAGCGCGGATGCGCGTCGCCGACGATCTCGGCGTCGATCTCGAGCGGGACCTCGACCGGCACGGGTCTGTGGTAGCGCACGACGAGCTCCCCCGTCACCACCCGCCGGTCGATGACGAAGACGGCCGCGGCGCAGGACACCTCGTCGAGGATCGTCGCGACGATCCCGCCGTGGGCGATGCCCGGCGCACCGTGAAACCGGTCCGGAATGCGGTACGCGGCGTGCACACGACTCCCGTCGCGGCGAAACCGCAATTGCATTCCGGCCGGATTCGTCGGCGAGCAGCCGAAACATCCGCCGTCCTCGGGGAAACCGAGCTCGACGCCTTCCGGCGCGGGCACGCTCAGGCGTTCCGGATCGCCGAGATGGTGGCCTCCATCACGACGAGAAACGCCTCCCGCTTGGATTCCGGAAGCCCATAGTAGAGCTTGATCACCCGCACGAGCTCCGGGTTGGGCGAGAGCTGGGTCCTCTTGAAGTTCGGCCCGACCGGATGCACGGGCGTCCCCGGATCGTCCGGGAGCCGCAACACCTCCAGGTGCTTCATGAAGCGTCGCACGTCGTCGGTGAGCATCCCCGGCTCGATCTGCTTGAGGGCGTGGGCCAGCGCCAGGTTGATCTTCATGATGCCGACGAATGGTGTCGAGAGGCCCCGTCCGCCCTCGAACCGACTCACGGCACCCTGGCTCACTCCAGCCGCACGCGCCACCTGCTCCTGCGACAGGCCAAGGAACTCGCGCACGCGTCGGACGTGTGCTCCGAATTCCGTGATCCACTGTCGCCACGTCTGCTTGCCCGTCGTCCCCCGTCCGGGCGACGAGCGCACCTTTCTCTGTGGCATCATTCCCTTGGCGACCTCCTGCCGCGGTTTAACCCGAAATTCACGCCCCGTTCCAGCCCGTCGAGGCGATCACGCAACCAGATCGTCAACGTGAAGTTCGGCGAGACTCGACACCACGAGGTCGGCATGGGCGTAGCGGCGTCGATCCATGCCCGGATCGGGAACGGCCACCACGTGCATTCCCGCGGCACGCGCGGCCTCGACACCGGCCGGCGCATCTTCGATGACGACGCACGCGCGGGGCGACGCCCCGAGCGCCTCGGCCGCGACCAGGAAGATGTCGGGCGCGGGCTTTCCGCGCCCGATGCGGGGGTCGTCCCCCACCACGACGACCGAGAAACAGCGGAACCAGTCGCGGTGGCGAATCGTCTTCAGGTCGAGCATGGCACGGGTCGAGCTGGTGGCGAGCGCGAGCGGGACGCTGCGGGCGGCGAGCGCACGGGTCAGCTCGCGTGCACCCGGCATCGGCTCTGCGGTGGGCATGAGCGTCTCGAACAGGACGGCGCGCTCCTCGAGGTACGCCTCGGGGGTCATCGGGAGGGCGAGCGCCTCGACCAGATAGCGCGCGGAGTCGAGCGCCGGCCGCCCGATCATGTTTCCCTTGACCGACCAGTCGAACGTCTTGCCGAAGCGGGCGACGATCTGCTGCGTGGCCTCCGTGTAGAGGCGCTCCGTGTCGAGGAGCACGCCGTCCATGTCGAAGATGACGTGCGTGGCGGGTCGCGGCAGGCGCACTAGTGCGCGTCCTCCGGCGAGATGGATTCGAGCTCGCGGCGATGCGTCTCCGGCAGCGTGAAGAGCAGGAGCGCAGCCCCGAAGCAGGCGATCGAGAGGCGGCTCGCCATGCGCGCGATGTCGCCGGGTCCGCTCGTTCCGAACCCGACCAGGGCGAGCCCGCCGGCCCAGCCGAGCGTCAGCACGACGGTCACCCATCCAGCCGACGTGCCGCGGTGCGAAGTCGGGAACAGCTCGGTCGAGAGCGCACGCACGATCACGCCGCCCGCCGTATCGCAGAAGACGAACCCGGCGAAGCCGAGCGGCAGGGCCCACGCGGGCCCGTTGTAGAAGAGGACCGCGAAGATCGGGAAGACCGCGAGGAAGCCCGCGCCCACCCGGCGACGGCCGACACGATCGGCGAGATTGCCCGCGACGAGGTTGCCGATGATGCCGAGGCCGCCACCGACGAGGACCATCGTCGAGTACTGCGCCGGCGTCCAGCCGTGCGCGGTCAGCGCGAAGTAGCTGCTGAACTGGAACACCGCCACCTCGCCGAGGCCGAACAGGAGCGCCACCCCCGCCATCGCCGCGGCGCGACCGGGATGCGTCCGCGCGAGCGCGACCAGGGGGCCGATCCAGTCGTGCAGGCGCCCGCGCGTCGTGCGGTGCGCCGCGTGGTCACGGAAGCGCTTCGTCTCGGGGATGCCGCCGCGGAACCAGGTCCAGAACAGCACCGGGAGGATGCCGACCGCGTACAGGAAGCGCCACCCGTACGGCAGGCGATCGATCATCGCGAACAGGATGGCGCCGAGCCCGTGCCCGCACGCCGAGAGCGCGCCGAGCAGTCCCATCGCCCAACCGCGGAAAGCCGCGGGGAACTCCTCGGTGACGATCACGATCGCGACCACCGAGCCCGTGACGAGCGCGGTGCGGGTCGCCATCTGGACGGCGACGAACTCCGCGGTCGTGCGGACGAACGCGGTCGCGAACGTGAGTAGGCTCGAAGCGATCACGCAGGCGAGGAACACGTGGCGGCGCCCGAGCCGGTCGGCGAGTGGCGCCAGCACGAAGGCCGGAATGGCTCCGAGGCGGATGAGACCGAGGGTGCCGCCGAGCTCGTGCTCCGAGATGTGGAGATCCTCGGCGATGTACTTGAGGGCCGAGGTCGCCATCGAGAGGTCGTACGACTCGAAGAAGAGCGCCAGCGATACGAGGCCGAGCAACGCCATGAGGCGCTCGTCGACCGCCGGCGGCCGACGAAGCCAGGGGATGCGCGTCACCGGCCGCGCCAGACCGGGCGTCGCTTTTCGACGAACGCGCGCTGACCCTCGCGGGCGTCCTCGGTGGCCCGCAGGGGACGGCCGATCTCCTCCTGCCGGCGGTACGCATCCGCCAGCGCGAGGTCGCGGAGCTCGCGCACGCCCCGTCGCGTCGCCTGCACGGCGAGCGGAGCGTTGCCGGCGATCGCATCGGCGGTCTCGAGCGCCACGGCGAGGAGGTCCTCGGGCAACGCGACGGCGTTCACGAGGCCGATCTCGCGCGCCTGCTCGGCCGAGATCGGACGTCCGGTCAGCAAGAGTGCCTGCGCATGCACCCACGGGATCTGCCGCGGCAGGAGCACCGTCGCGTTGCCCGTGGGGTAGAGACCGCGCGCGACCTCCTCGAGGGCGAAGGTGGCGTCGGGCACGGTGAAGCGAACGTCGGTCGCGAGCATCAGGTCGAAGCCGACGGCGCGGCAGTGGCCGTTCACGGCGCAGACGATCGGCTTGCCGACGTCGAAGCCCGCCAGGATCGCGACCCCGACGTCGCGCAGGGCGGCGAACGTCTCGTCGTCGACCCGCTCGCCCCGCGCCAGGCGCTGCGAGGCCGGGATGGTCGTCTTCATGTCCATGCCGGCGCAGAAGACGCGCTCGCCCGCTCCGGTGAGGACGACGGCGCGGATGTCGGCGTCGCCCTGGACGCGCCGCCAGGCGTCGGCGAGTCCGCGGATGGTCGGTGGGTCGAGGCTGTTCGCCTGGGCGGGACGGTCGATCGTCACCACCGCGACGTGCGGATGCGCGGGCGGAAGCTCGAAGCCGACGGACACGACGCAGGGTCAGGCGCGGTGGCGGCCCCAGGTGTCCCAGTGCGTCGAGCGGTCGGTCGCGAGGCGCTTGGCGGGCTTGAAGTCGGTGCCGGTGAAGTAGGCGACCGGGAAGAGCGCGGTCTGCGTCACGTGGTCGGGAATGCCGAGGATCTTCGCCGCCTCCTGCTCGTGGAAGAGGTGCAGGGTCGTCCACGCGGTGCCGAGGCCGCGCGCCCGCGCCGCCAGCATGAACGACCAGGCCGCGGGCAGGATCGAGCCGTAGACCGACGCCTGCGCCACCACGCCGGCCTGCTCGATGCGGCCCTCGATGCACGGGATCACGTGGACCGGCGCCTCGTGCATGTGCTCGGCCAGATAGCTCGCCGAGTCGATCACGCGCGGCATCTGCTTCGTGCGCAGGTCGCTCTCCTCGTAGGTGGCACGCATGGCCGGATTGTTGGCGTAGAACTCGAACGCCTTGCGGTAGAGGTCGGCGAGCGCGCGCCGCTTGCCGGCGTCGGTCACGACCACGAAGTGCCAGCCCTGCGCGTTCGAGCCGGTCGGGGCCTGATAGGCGATGTCCAGGCACTGCCGGATCAGCTCGGCCGGCACCGGGCGCTTGAAGTCGAGGCGCTTGCGGACCGAGCGCGTCGTGGTGAGCAGATGATCGGTGGTCTTGAGGTCGAGCATGGGATCTCCTTCGCTGGATCAGTAGGCGTGCTCGCGCAGGCCTTCGAGCTCCTCGATCTGCTTGGGGGCGGCGGCGGAGAGCACCTCGCCCCCGCTCTCCGTCACGTGCACGTCGTCCTCGATGCGGATGCCGATGCCGCGGAACTCGTCCGGCACGTTCTCGGCGTCGGCCGCGATGTAGAGCCCCGGCTCGACGGTGAAGACCATCCGCGGCGCGAGCGGGCGCGGCGCCTCCCCGATCTTGTAGCGGCCGACGTCGTGCACGTCGCGCCCGAGCCAGTGGCTCGTACGGTGCATGTAGAAGCGCTTGTACGCCTCCTTCTCCACGATCTCGTCGACCGTGCCTTCGAGGAGCCCCATGGTGACGAGCGCCTCGCAGAGGACGCGGAGCGCGGTCGTGTGGATGGCCTCGAGCGTGACGCCCGGCTTCACCGCGCCGATCGCTGCGAGCTGCGCCGCGAGCACGGCCTGATAGCAGTCGCGCTGCGCGGGCGTGAACCGTTTGCCGATCGGCCACGTGCGCGTCACGTCGGCGCAGTAGCCGGCGCGCTCCGCGCCGGCGTCGATCAGCAGGAGATCGTCCGCGCCGAGGGGGCAGTTGTTCGCCGTGTAGTGGAGCACGGTCGCGTTCGCGCCGCCGGCGACGATCGACGGATACGCCCACCCGGTCGCGCCCCGGCGGCGGAACGTGTAGTCGAGCAGCGCTTCGATCTCGTACTCGAGCATGCCGGGCCGCGCCGTCCGCATGGCTTCGCGGTGCGCCTCGCAGGCGATGCCGATCGCGTCGCGCAGGCGCGCGAGCTCGTCCGGCGTCTTGAAGAGGCGCTCCTCGTGCAGGATCTCGTGCGCGTCGAGGAGCGCCGTGGGTCCGGTGCCGCTGCGGGGCCGGTCGGCCTGCGCACGGCGGACCGCGGCCAGCAGTCGTTGTGCGAGCGCGTCCTGGCGCGAGAGGTCGAGCCACACGCGCTCGCTCTTGGCGAGCCAGCGCGGAATCTCCTTCTCGAAGTCGCCCTCGGGAAAGGCGACGGCGGCGTCGTAGTCGGCGACCGCGCCCTCGACGCCGGCGCGCGGCCCCACCCAGATGGCGCGCTCGGGATCGCGCGGCGGGACGAAGAGGGCGTACGGCTCCGCGTGGCCCGGCGCGAGCACGGCAACGCAATCGGGCTCGCCGAGCCCGGTCACGTAGTCGAAGTCGCTGTCCTGGCGAAACGGATAGTGGACATCGCCCGAGCGCAGGCGCTCGGAGCCGGCCCCGAGCAGCATGACGCCGTCGCCCATCGCCGCGCCGATGCGTGCGCGGCGCTCCTGCAGCACGCGGCGGACGTCGGGCGAGAGCGACATGGCGAGCCTTGTAGCCGTGCCTCAGGGCTCGGGAAAGACCTGCGCGAAGGGCTTCACCTCGACGTGTCCGAACACCCCTTCGGTGACGTATGGATCCCGCGCGACGATCGCCCAGACCTCGGCGGCCGATTCGGCTTCGAGGACGATCAGGCTGCCGGTCTTGTCGAGGAAGGGGCCGGAGATCTTCACGCGGCCGGCCTCCGCCAGCGGCCGCAGGTGCGCCAGGTGCGCCGGCCGCACCGCGGGACGCTTCGCGGCACCGTCGGGCGCGTCGTGTCCGATGATGACGTACAGCATGCGGCCTTAAACCTTGCGACGGACGGGCGAGGCAAGTACGGTCGAGGGAGACGGCTCCGATGCCCGACCACTCGCACCTGATCGACTTTCCCGAGGCCCTCGACGCCTTCTTCGCGCGCGTGGGCGAATTGAAGCTCGCGCTCGGGCCGAAGGGCGGCGCGGACGTCGGATACATCGAGACGCTCATCGCCGAGGGGCTCGCCGCGCGCGAGCGACGCGATCACACGACGGCCATCGCTCGCATCGTGCAGGCGATGCAGCGCCTCGCGGAGCTGGCGAGCGAGAGCGGCGCGCCGGATGGACCGATGCTCCGCGCGATGGCCGAGCGATTCCGTCAGGCGATCGGCCAGGCCGATCTCTCGCAGGCGAAGGAGGCGGCCGAGGTCATGCGGGAGCAGTCGGGGAGTCGGCTGGTTCCGAAGAAGGATCGGCGCTGACGCGCCAGGCGCCGACGACGCCGAGCAGCGCCAGCGGCACGAAGGCGGCGAACACCCAGAACGCGACGGTGCGCACGACGTCCAGCGGCGCGCCTTCGGCGAAGCCGAGCGCGTTCGCGACCATGCCGCTCGCCGCCGCGCCGACCGCGTAGCCGATCATCTGCAGCGTCGGCATCGCCGCCGAAGCGCGATCCCGCTCGCCCTCGGGTACGGCGGCGACGATCCGCCGCAGCAGGAACGCCCAGCAGATGCCGAAGCCGGCCCCCTGCAGCGCCGCCCACGGGACGAGCGCCCACACCGGTCCCCGCGGCATGGTCATGGCGAGCCCGACGATCCCGGCCGTCACGAGGAGGGCGCCGCCCCGAATGAGCGCCGGCTCGCGGCGCTCGGGCGCGCGCGCGACGGCGATGGCGGCGAGCGTCCAGGCGACGGACTCGATCGCCACGATGAAGCCGCACGTGATCGCCGCGACGCCGAAGAGCTTCGTCATGAGGATGGGCGCGTAGACGGTGAACGACACCGTGGCGGTCGCGAGCGACGCCACCATCACGTACCCGGGCCCCCACGTCACCGCGAAGCTGAGCGGTGTGGGCGGAAACAACCGCTCGCTCGCGTCGCGCTCGAGGCGAAGGACGAGCCACAGCGCCACCAGGCCGACCGCTGCGAGCGCCATCATGGCACCGACGTCGGCTTGCACGCCGGCCGCCGAGATGGCGAGAACGCCGGCGCTGAGCGCCGCGATCTGCCGGCCGGGAAGGGTGCTCCCGCCGCCCCCCGCTGCCGTGCCGCGCCCGACGAGCATGGGCGTGAGCGCGACCAGCAGCACGCCTTGCACGGCAAACGCCCAGAAGGCGCCGCGCCAGAGCCCGATCGAGGCGAGGGCGCCGCCGACGAGCGGGCCGATCAGCGCGGAGACCCCCCACACGCCCGACACGATGGCGAGCACCCGTGGCCACAGGTGCTCCGAAAACAGCAGCGTCACGCCGACGTACGAGAGCGCGAGCATCGCGCCGCCACCGAGCCCCTGCACGAGCCGGCCGGCGAGCATCACCGGCATGCTCGGCGCGAGCCCGCTCGCCACGCAGCCGGCGACGTACACGAGCGCCGCCGCCGACATGGCGCTCCGCAGGCCCACGCGCGCGGTCGCGAGGCCGGTCGCGGCGCCGGCCACGATCGAGCCGAGCTCGTAGAGCGCGATCGTCCAATAGACGAACGGGAGGCCGCCGATCTCCGCCACCGCGCTCGGCATGACGGTCGTCGTCACGAGCGCATCGGCCGCGTGCAGCCACACGCCGAGCGACACCAGCGCCACCAGCGGCCAACGGGGCTCGGAGACGGTCAAAGCTGGACGAGCGGAGCGACCAAGATGCGCCCGCTTACGGCGCGGCCCGTCGCTTCGTCAAGACGCCGAGGCGACCGGCATGGGCGCGTTCCCCAGGTCGTCGAGATGGCGCCGTGCGTCCACGAGCTCCATCGTCGCGTCGGCGCCCTCGATCGCCTGGGCGTGCCCGGGACGAACGACGACGATCGGAAGCGCCGGTCGCATCGCCCGTATCCGCTTGCAGAGGTGGCGCGCGTGGGCGAGGCCGCCGGGCGGCAGCGCGACGACGCAGACGGCGACGACATCGGGCGCGCTCGCCGCCGACACCACCTCCGAGACGAGGCTCGACGTCGAGAGCTGCTGCAGGCGGTGGCCGTCGAGCAGGCGCGCGAGCATCTCGGCCGCGACCTCGTCGGTCTGGTCGCGCGCCGGAACCGCGACGATCGTCCGCGCGTACGCGGGCGCGGCGATCTCGCCGGCGTCCCGCTCCGCGAGCCGGTCGATCATCCGCGCCGTGGCCCGCAGGACGCTTTCGTGGTCGGCGTCGGTGATCCGGTCGGCGGCGCGGTCGTCCGCCGAGCGCACGATCGCGGGCAGGAGCACCGTCCCGAAGACCTCCGCGAGCGTCGACTCGGCCGCCGCCTGCTCCACGATGTCGTTCGCCTCGTCCTCGTCGCCCGCGAGCAGGCGCTGGTAGACCGTGACCTCGGGCTCGAGCACGGCGTCGTCGCCGAGCACGACCGACAGGAACTCGAGCTGCGTGACGTGCTTGCCGACCACGGCGAGGCAGAGCGTGATCGGTGTCGAGAGGAGGAGCCCGATCGGTCCCCACAGCAACGCCCAGAAGAACGCCGCGACGAGCAGCGCCAGCGACGAGACGCCGGTGTGGGTCCCGACCAGCACCGGCTCGACGACGTTCGCGGTGAGCGCGTCCATCGCGACGAAGAGGCCGGCGGTCGCGAGGACATGTCCCCAGCCGTCGAACAGCACGGCGGCGATCGCGATCGGCATCGCCATCGCGAGCAGCGCTCCGACGTACGGCGCGAAACGCAGGAGGGCGGCGACGACACCCCACAGGACGGCATACGGTACGCCGATCCCGTAGAGGCCGCACGCGATCACGAGACCGAAGGCCGCGTTGATCGCCGACTGCGTGAGGAGGTAGCGGCTGATCCGCTGCCCCGCTTCGTCCAGGGTGCGGGTCGTGAGCGTCACGCGCCCCGTGCCCACGAGGCGGATGACGCGGTTGCGGAGGTCCTCGCGCTGGGCGAGCAGGAACGCGACGAGGACGATCACGAATCCGGCCTCGACGAGCGGCGCCGCGACCGGCGCGAGGATCGTCTGCAGCCGCTCGACGTCGGTGGGCGGGGCGGGGACGATCGCGACCGATTGAACGGTCGACCGGCCGCCCGGCGTGCGCGCCGTGCCGTCCTGCTCGTCGAGCTCCCGCGTGGCCCGCTCGACCGTCTTCTGGATGCTCGCGATGGCACCGTGACGGCTAAGGCGCAGCGTCGCGAGCTTGTCCTTGATGGAGTCGGAGTACTCCGGCATGTGCGCCGCCAGCTCCCGGAACTGCGCCGTCAAGACGTACGTGAGCCCCGCGACGAGCGTCAGCGAGCAGGCGAGCACCAGCGCGATGGCGATCGCACGCGGGACCCGCAGGCGCTCGATGGCGCGCACGGGCGGGATCAGGACGAAGGCGAGGAATACCGCGACCGCGACCGGCACGAGAAACGCCTGTCCGCGCGAGAGCATCGCGACGACGAGGCCGATCGCGAAGAGGCGCTGGAGCGGGCCCGCGCCGCCCATCGCCGCGAGCCAGGTCGGCGACGGCATCAGCGCCGCCCGCGCTCGTGGGTCGAGAAGACGTCCTCGGCGCCGCCGCGGCCGAGGAGCTCCTCGGCGCGCGCGACCTCGTCCGCGCTCTCGGTACGTATGGAGAGGAGGATGCCTCCGGCTCGTACCTTTCGCTCGTACCGGCTGGCGAGACTCCGGCGGACACCGAGACCGACGAGCTGCCGGGCGATGCCGCCCGCGCCGGCGCCGGACGCGAGCCGCCCGATGCCGGCCAGCCATGCCCGCAGCGTACCCCCCTCGGCCCGCCCGGCACGGGCTTGCTCCGGAAACAC
Organism: Candidatus Eisenbacteria bacterium; assembly: GCA_035577985.1. Taxonomy (NCBI): domain Bacteria; phylum Candidatus Eiseniibacteriota; species Candidatus Eiseniibacteriota bacterium. The sequence continues at coordinate 65,204 of DATJZY010000147.1, read as the reverse complement.
GACGGCGATGCCGTCGCGCGAAAACCCGCAGTCACCCGCAGCCGCCACCAGACCGGCGGCGTGCGGCTCCGAGCGGGCGATCCCCAGTACCATGCGGGCCGACAAGAGCACGACGCGTGCCGGCCCGGTGCGGCCGAACCAGCGCGGGCCGCGTCGTCCCGGAGTGTAAAATGTAGACGACAGTCCGCATGCCGAGCGTCCCGCCCGGCCGGTGTGAGCCTTTCGACGGCACGGAAGTGCGAACCGCGCGTGAATTCGGATTGACGGTCTCCGAGACCGGGGCTAGTCGACGCACCGTGCCCACGGCAGGCGCTTCGATCCCGGACCGCTTCTGGCGCAGGAGCGCGCTGGCGGGACTGGGCGGCGCGGCGCTGCTCCTGACGCTGGTCGCGGTCGCCTCGCTGTGGGAGCTGTCGACCGGGCTCGAGGCCGGAGACTCGTCGCGGCGCTCGCTCGACGTGCTGCGCCAGGCGAACGTGGTGCGCCAGCGGCTGACCGAGGCCGAGACGGGCCAGCGCGGCTACATCCTCACCGGCGACGCCGAGTATCGCGCCCCGTACGACCGTGCGGCCGGGCAGTTGAACACCGAGATCGAGAAGCTGCGTCGCCTGACGGCCGACGACACCGAGCAGCAGCGACGCATCGACGCTCTGGGGCCGCTCGCGACGACCAAGCTGAGCGAGCTCCGCAAGACGGTGGAGCTGCGGGCCGCAGGCGACACCGACGCGGCGATGCAGATGGTCCGCACGGACGTCGGCAAGGACGCGATGGATCGCATCCGTGCCTTGCTCGACGAGATCGCGAGCGAGGAGCGGGGCCTGCTGCAACGTCGGCTCGACGCGCGCGCCCAGCACACCCAGCGGACGACGATGCTCATCGTGCTGGGCAACGGTCTCGCGCTGCTCGTGTTCGCCGCCTCCGCATACGTGCTGACGGGGCTCCTCGTCCGGGCGCTCACGGCCGAAGCGCGCCGGCGCGAGAGCGAGGCGCGGCTGTACGTCACGCTGCAGAGCATCGGCGACGCCGTGATCGCGACGGATCGTGGCGGCCGGATCGTCTTCATGAACACGGTCGCGCAACGGCTGACCGGCTGGTCCGACACCGCGGCCACCGGCAAGCCGCTCGCCGACGTGTTCCGGATCGTCAACGAGCGCACGAAGGAAACGGTCGAGAGCCCGGTCGACCGCGTGATCCGCGAGGGCACGATCGTCGGGCTCGCGAACCATACGCTGCTGCTCGCGCGCGACGGACGCGAGATCCCGATCGACGACAGCGGCGCGCCCATTCGCGACGGGGACGGCGAGCTCATGGGCATCGTGCTCGTGTTCCGGGACGTGACCGAGCGCAATCGGGCGGAGGAGGCACGGCGCCAGGCGATGTGGGCCGAGGCGGCGCGCGAGCAGGCGGAGCGGGCCAACGAGGCGAAGGACGCGTTCCTCGCCATGCTGTCGCACGAGCTCCGCTCGCCGCTGTCGGCGATGCTCGCATGGACGCGCGTCCTCGAGCAGAGCCCCGACGACGTCGCGCGGCGCACGCGCGCCCTCGCGGTGCTCGATCGCAACATCCGCGCGCAGACGAACCTCATCAACGACCTGCTGGACGTGTCACGCATCGTGTCGGGCAAGTTCGAGGTGCGCCTGGCTCCGATCGACCTCGTCGAGGAGCTGCGCACGTGTCTCGACGCCCTGCAGCCGGCCGCCGCCGCGAAGCGCATCGCGCTCACGCGCGTCGTGCCGGCGGCGCCGCTGGTGGTGAACGGCGACGCGCAGCGCCTGACGCAGGTCATGCGCAACCTGGTCGACAACGCCATCAAGTTCACGCCCGAGGGCGGACGCATCGAGGTTCGCCTCGAGCAGGAGGCCGACGCCGCCACCCTCACGGTCGCGGACTCGGGGGAGGGGTTCGCGCCCGAGCTGGCCTCGGTCATCTTCGAACGCTTCGCGCAGCGGTCCGACCCGCAGCGACGTGCCAGCGGTCTCGGCCTGGGGCTGGCGATCGTGCGGCACATCGTGCTCCAGCACGGCGGGACGGTGGCGGCGCGAAGCCCAGGACGCGGGCGCGGAGCCACGTTCGTCGTGCGCATCCCCTCCGCCCCGGCGTCGAGCCTGCCGGCCGCGATCGCGTTCCCCGACGAGCGGGCGGTCGACCTCCGCGGCGTGCGCGTGCTGGTCGTCGAGGACGACGCCGACTGGCGCGAGGCCGTGGCGCTGCGCCTCGAGCAGAGCGGCGCCGAGGTCACGCTCGCCACCTCGGTTCCCGAGGCGCTCGTGTGCTTCGAGCGGGCACGGCCGCAGGTCCTGGTCAGCGACATCGGCCTGCCCCACCACGACGGCTACGAGCTCATCCAGGAGATCCGCAGCCGGGGCGGACACGCCCCCCGCACCGTCGCGATGACCGGCTTTGCCGATGCCACCACGTCCGACCGCTGCCGGCGGCTCGGCTTCGACGTCTTCCTGGCCAAGCCGTTCGAGCCCGGCCGCCTGGTCGTGACGATCGGCTACCTGCTCGGAGGTGGAATCCCATGAGCCTCACCGTCGTCGTCGTCGAGGATCACGTCGAGGCCGCGCAGGGCCTGGGCGAGCTGATCGAGATGTGGGGCCACCGTGCCCACGTCGCCTACGACGGGGAGTCGGGCCTGGAGCTGGTCCAGGCGGTGCGGCCCGACGTCGCCCTCGTCGACATCGGGCTCCCCGTGATGGACGGCGACGCCCTCGCCGCGAAGATCCGCGACCTGGAGATCGGACGGGGGATGTATCTCGTCGCCCTGACCGGCTACCGCGACGCCGAGGCGGTCTCCGCCCACTTCGATCGCCGCCTGGAGAAGCCGGTTCCGCTCGAAGTCCTGGAGCACCTTCTCGCCGAGCGCGCCGCGCCGGAACGCTGAATCCGGCTCGGTAGTCTACATTTTACACCCTGCGTCGGGGCGTCGCCGACGAGGGACGGACCCGGATCCTGGCATGTGTCCTGCACCTCGGGATCCACGTGGGGCGCACCGGCAACGCCGGCGCGCGACTCGTTCGCAAGGAGGTCGCATGAACAAGGACACCCTCGAGGGCAAGTGGACCCAATTGAAGGGCCACATCCGCAAGCAGTGGGGAAAGCTGACCAACGACGACGTCGATCAGGTGCAGGGCAATGCCGAGATCCTCGCCGGAAAGCTGCAGGAGCGCTACGGCCGCACCAAGGAGCAGGCTCAGGAGGAAGTGAAGCGCTTCTTCGAGCGTCACAACCAGCCGCCGGCTGCGTGAGGCGGACGCAGCGCGCTCCGGCCGTGGGTGCCGACGCCAGAGCAGCCACGTCGGGACGAGAGTTCCGACGCCGTAGACGATCCCGGACCCAGCCTCGGCGGGGTCCGGGATCTCGTCATGGGCCTGCCAGCGGCGATCGCCCTGGCGGCGGCGACGATCGTGCTGATCGCCGGCGGGACGGGCGGTGGCTGGCGCGTCGCAGCAGAGATCGTGCTCTGGGCGCTCGCCGCCGCCGCGGTCGCCGAAGGCTGGGTCGCACGCCGGCGCGACGTTCGCGCGCAGCGGGGGGAGCCCACCGGGCGGCGCGACGCGTCCCCGCCGACTTCCGGACCCCAGCGCGACGCCCGCTTCCTCGCCGCGGTGGCCCACGAGCTGCGGACGCCCGCCAACGCGATCAGGCTGCAAGTCGAGCTGCTCCGGCGCAGTGCGCGCGATCCGGACCGGCTCGGCCATCTGCCCGCGCTCGCGGCGCAGGTCGACCAGAGCGTCGCGCTATTGCTGGACCTGGTGGGCGACGCGATGGACCTCCTGCGCCTGGACGCCGGCGGCGTGGATCTCCGGGAGACCGACGTGGATCTCGACGCCGTGCTCGCGAGCGAGAGCGACCGGCTCGCGGGCTTTGCGGCGTCACGCAACCTGCGGCTCCGGCATGCGCCCGCGCCGGAGCCGATCTGGCTCGGTGCCGACCGCCCGAAGCTGGAACGCATCGTGCGCCACATGCTCGAGAGCGGCCTGGCGCGCGCGGGTGCCGGCGAGGTGCGCGTCGGGGCGCGCACCTCCCACGACGGCGGCGTGCAAATCGAGGTCGTGGACACCGGCGGTGGCCTCGCCCCCGAAGCCGTGCGGTACCTCTTCGACGAGACCGTCCAGCTCGGGTCTCCAGAGCACGGACGGCGCGGGACGAGCGCCCTCGGCCTCGTCGTCTGCAAGCGCCTGGTCGATCTCTTCGGGGGACGAATCGAGGTCGAGAGCGCGATCGGGCGAGGAACCCGCATGGTCGTGCTCCTGCCGGCGAGGATGGCGAGGTCCACGTCGTTCGGCGAGCCGCGGCATCCCGACGCCGACGCGCCGGCGCTCGCCGGGGTGCGCATCCTGCTCGCCGACGACCACGATCCGACCCGCGCCGCGTTCCGCCAGCTCCTGCGCAGCGAGGGAGCGGTCGTGACCGAAGCGCGCGACGGGATCGAGGCATTGGCGGCGCTCGAGGCGGGCCAGCCGCAGGTGATGCTGCTCGATCTCGCGATGCCGCGACTCGACGGTGTGGGCGTCCTGCGGCGCCTTCGCCGTGTGCGCCCGCCGACGCTCGTGTCGATCGTCGTCGTATCGGGCGATCGGCGGGCGCAGGACCCGGGCGACCTCCGGGCGCTCGGCGCCGACGCCGTCATCTCGAAGCCGATCGATCCATCACGGCTGCTCGGCCTTCTTCGCGACGTGACGAGCAGCCGGCCGCGCGCGCGTTGATCGAGCACGGCTTACACCGCGAGCGGAAGCTCTTACAACGCGCGAGCGGTGTCGCAGCCCGCCCACGGTCGACGTGGTCGTGGCACGCACGTTGCTCTTGGGAATCCGCAATGGAGGTGCCGACATGTTGAGCTGGGCCGTGACGTTCTTCGTGATCGCACTCATCGCCGCGGCGCTCGGCTTCGGTGGTATCGCGGGTATGTCGGCCGACATCGGCTGGCTGTTCGCCGTGCTGGGTGTCGCCGTGCTCGCCATCGGCCTGCTCAGCCGCGCGCTGAGCTCAGGCGGAAAGGCACTCCCGTAGCGACACGCACGGGAGCCCACAGCGTGGCGTCACCCGACGCCGCGCACCCATCCCCCGTTGCGGCCCGGAGCGATCCGGGCCGCAACCCCCTTTTCCGGCCCGGAGTCAGTCGCGCTTGTAGAGGTTCAGCCGGTTGTAGAGGGTCTTGAGGCTGATCCCGAGGGTTTCCGCCGTCTTCTTCTTGTCGCCGGCGTACTGCTCGAGGGTCGCGAGAATCAGCTGTCGCTCGACCTCGCCCAGCGACACGCCCACCTTCACCGCCGCCATGGGGCCGCCCTCCGGCGCCGCCGGCGCCAGCGCGAGCGTCGCGGCCCCGAGCTCGTCGGGGAAGCACGCGACGTCGATGTCCTGGTTCGCCAGGATGAACGCCCGCTGCACGACGTTCTTCAGCTCGCGCACGTTGCCGGGCCATTCGTGACGTTCCAGCCGATCCATGGCGGCCTGCGTGAAGCGCTTGCGGATGCCCTCGGCCTCGTTGAGCGACTCGAGCACGCTCGTCGCGAGGCGCGCGACGTCGCCGGGCCGATCGCGCAGGGGCGGCAGCTCGATCGGGAACACGTTCAGGCGATAGTACAGGTCCTCGCGCAGCTTGCCCTCGGTGACGGCCTGCGCGGGGTTGCGGTTGGTCGCCGCGATGATGCGGACGTCGACCGCGACGGGTTCGTCGCCACCAATCCGCATCACCGTGCCGGTCTCGAGCACGCGCAGGAGCTTCACCTGCAGCTCGACCGGCATCTCGGTCACCTCGTCGAGGAAGAGCGTCCCGCCCGACGCGCGCTCGAAGTGACCGCGATGGCGCTGCGCAGCGCCCGTGAAGCTGCCGCGCTCGTGCCCGAACAGCTCGCTCTCGATCAGGTTCGGGGACACGGCGCCGCAGTTGATCGCCAGGAAGGGGCCGCGCTTACGGCGGCTCAAGTCGCGGACGGTCTCGGCGACGAGCTCCTTGCCGGTTCCGCTGTCGCCGACGACGAAGACCGAGGCCTCGGTCGGCGACACCTTGGCGATGAGGTCGTACACCTTCTGCATGGGCGGGGATGCGCCGATCAGGCGCCCGAAGCGTCCGAGCTTCCGCAGCTCGCTGCGCAGACTGCCGATTTCACCCTTGAACTCCAGGGTGCGCGCGACGTTCGCCAGCGTGGTCTTGAGGCGCGCGAGATCGATGGGCTTGGTCAGGTAGTCGGTGATGCCCATGCGGAGCGCCTCGATCGCCGAGTCGATGGTCGCGTTACCGGTGATGAGCACCATCTCGGCGCTGCACGGGGGCTCGACGTCCTTCAGCACGTCGAGGCCGCGCCCGTCGGGGAGCACGAGGTCGGTCAGGATGACGTCCGGTGGATGGCTCGTGAGCGCGGCGCGCGCCGTCGCCAGCGTTTCGGCGGTGCTGGTCGTGAAGCCCTCGCGTTCGACCAGCTCGGCCAGACCGCGCAGGTGATCGACGTCGTCGTCGACGATGAGCGCGTGTGGCATCGACTACGAGCTCCCTCGACGGGGGATCGTCAGCGCGGGGGCGGCATCCATCGTGACCGCGACGGCGTCGCCGCGTGCGGCGACGCGCACGGACAGCTCGGCGCCTTCGGCTGCGCGTTCGAGCGCCGGCAGCAAGAGATCGAGGAGCTGCTGGCGCAGGCGCTCCCGGGGGGCCGTCACTTCGACCGGGACCGAGGTTCCCGTGAGGTCCAAGCGCACGCGACGCTCGATCGCGAGCGGGCGCAAGGCGGCGATGGTTTCGTGGACCAGCGCAGCCACGTCGACCGGCTCGGCCGGCGCGCCGGGCGTCGCAACCAGTGCGAGGAACGCTTGCGTCGCGGCGAGCAGGCGCTCGCGCTCGCGCTCGAGCACGTCCAGATGGCGCGCGAGCTGGTCACGCAGCGCGCCATCCGGCACGGTGCCGAGCGCCGAACGCGTCAGCTCGAGATGGATGGCCATCGTACTGCACGCGCCACGTACCTCGTGCGCCGTCGGTCGCGCCAGGCGCACCAGGTCGAGGAATCGTGCAGCGCCGAAACCGTCGTCGGGCATGGCCACGGGCACTGCCGTGGTTCTGACGAGCTTCCACGGGCCGGTCAACGAGGCACGGCCGGTTGTAGAAAGCGGACCTGGGGACCCCTCGTGGCAACGCCCGGCGGCCCGATCCAGATGGCACGGGGCCTGCACTTCTCGCCCCAGCAAACACGGAGAAGGAGGGCGTCATGAAGCGATCGTACGTCGAGCCCGAGGATCGGTACTTCGACCTGCGCAACGTGGAACCCATCACGGTGCTCCCCGAACAGCTCTACGATCGGAGCGCGGCGACGACCGGCGAGCAGCGCCTGCTGATCGCCATTCTCGACGACGCGATCCGCGTGTACCGGCGCATCGACTGCCCCGGTCTCACGATGCACGAGCGTTGCGAGATCCGGGCCGCCGCGGCGTGGCTCAACGCCGACGATCCCACCTGGCCGTTCTCGTTCGTGAACGTGTGCCACGCGCTGTCGCTCGACCCCGTGGCGATTCGCGAGGCCGTTCGTCGCCAGCGCCGGCGCGCCGCCGTCCACCCCATCGTCCGCATGCGCGAGCGCGGCGCGACGCCGCTTCGGCTCGCCGTCAGGGGCTGACCCCTCGGGCGCGTTGCCCGCGCTGTAATCACTACAACGCATGTAAGGCCGCGCCCGTGATCGTTGCGAGATCACGGGCCCGCCGCGTTGGCCCGGAATCTGCACACTGCACCATCAGGCTACCACCGGGCGTAGCCGGACCCGAGAGGAGGAACGACATGAGGTTCGTAACGACTGTGCTTCGCAGCGTCGCGCTCGCCGTCGCGCTCGGCGGCGCCGCGTTCGCCATGGAGAAACCCGACGCGTGGATCACCACCAAGGCCAAGATCGCGCTGCTGACCGCCGAGGGCGTCCACGGGACCGCCGTCGACGTCGACACCGTCGACGGGCGGGTGACGCTGCACGGAAAGGTGCGAAGCGAGGCCGAGAAAGCCCGCGCGGTCGAGGTCGTCCGCACGATCGAAGGTGTCCGGAACGTCCGCGATCTGCTCGTGGTGGTGAGCAAGGAAGGCGAGGATGCCGTCACCGAGTCGGACGACGCCGTCAAGGAGCGCGTGACCACGGCCTTGAAGAGCGACCCGGGACTCGCCGACAGCAGCGTCGCCGTCCAGTCGGTGAACGCGGGCGTGGTGCTCCTGTCGGGAAAGGCGGCGACCCTCTCGGCGCATTTGCGCGCGATCGAGGTCGCAGCCGAGGTCCCGGGCGTGCGCCGCGTCGCGAGCGAGATCCAGAGCCCGAATACGCTCGCGGACGCCGAGATCTTCGAAGACCGGCCGAGCGCGGTCGCGGCCGCCGGTGACACCATCACCGACGCGTGGCTCACGTCGGCCACGAAGCTGCGCCTCATCGCCGACTCGCGCACGCCGAGCCTCGACATCAACGTCGATACCAGCAAGGGCGTGGTGACGCTGTTCGGCATCGTCCCGTCGCAGGACGCGAAGCGGGCGGCGGAAGAGGACGCACGCGCGGTCTCGGGCGTCGCCGGCGTGCAGAACGAGCTGCAAGTCGTCCCCGCCGAGCACCAGCCCGCCGTCGATTCGCGTGACGACGACGTCGAGGAGGCCGTGAAGCGCGCCATCGACGCGCGCGAGGATCTGCGGCGCCTCGGGATCGACGTCGAGGTGAAGAACGGGGTGGTGCGCCTCAGCGGAACCGTGCCGGGCCAGGGAGAGCGGCTCGCGGCGGCCGTCACCGCCCGTGGCGCCGCAGGCGTCCGCGCCGTGCACGACGACCTGGAAGTGAAGGGCACCGCGGCGAACTAGGAGACCACCATGAAGAAGGAACAGAAGACCCGTTTGGTGGAGGTCGATCGCATCGCGGAGCGGGCGCACGAGGTCGTCGACGGGGCGCACGAGCAGGTGAAGAACGTCGCCGCCGGCGCGACCGAGCTGGCCGATCAGGCCGGCGATCGTCTCGGCGACGCCGTGGCGTCGGTCGGCCGGGTGCTTCGGTCGGTTGCGAAGGGGCTGCGCGAGCCGCCGGACGCGCGCGCGCTCCTCGTCGCCCCGCGCCAGCGGATCGCCAACCGGCTCGAGAAGGCGGCGACGTACCTCGAACGTCGGAGCGTGTCCGACGACGATCGGCGGGCGACCGTCCGCGACGGATTCGTCGCGCTGCTGCTCGTGACGGCCTCGTCCGCCGGCTATTTCGTCGGGAGGAGCCTCATCTCGCGGGTCCTGCGGCGCTGACGGTCGTGCGGCCATGATGAGCCATCGCTACGTCGCGAAGACGTTCGACTTGAGCGGCCTCCACGGCATCTCGGACCGCACCCTCGAGATGCACCTGCGGCTCTACGAGGGCTACGTGCACGAGACCAATCGGCTGAACGAGCGCATCCGTGAGCTCCTGCGCGACGGGAAGGTGGACCAGGAGGAGATGCCCGAGTACTCCGAGCTGACCCGCCGCCTCGGCTTCGAGCACAACGGCATGGTCCTGCACGAGCTCTACTTCGAGAACCTCACCCGGGGCGGTAGCCCCGACCCACCGCGCGCCTCCGCCTTCGCGCGCGCGGCGGCGGCGAGCTTCGGAAGCTACGAGGTGTGGAAGGCCGACTTCGTCAGCGTGGGGAAGATTCGCGGTGTGGGGTGGGCCATCTGCTCGGTCGATCCCGCGACCGGTGGGTTGGCGAACAACTGGATCACGTTGCACGATGTCGGCAACGTGGCCGGCGTCGTGCCGCTGCTCGTGATGGACGTCTGGGAGCACGCGTTCGTGCTCGACTACAAGCCGAAGGAACGTCCCAAGTACGTCGAGGCGTTCCTGGCGAACGTGTGGTGGCAGACGGTCGAGCAGCGTCTGGTCGGGAGCGCCGATCGCACCGGCCGCCGGCGCCGCAGAAGCCCGGAGGAATGTGATGCCGCGCGGTGACAAGTCGAGCTACACGGACAAGCAGAAGCGTCAGGCGCGGCACATCGAGGAGGGCTACGAGCGTCGCGGGCTCGGCCGCAAGACGGCGGCGCGCCGGGCGTGGGCGACGGTCAACGCGCGCTCGGGCGGGGGCAAGAAGAGCGGCTCGGGCCGCGGCAAGCCGCGCAAGCGCGCCCGTCCAAGGCGCCGGCGCGGCCGCTGATCCGGGCTACGCGGCGGGCGGGTCGACCCGCGGCGCCGTTCCAGGCGGCGGCGTCACCTCGAACAGGACGTCGCCATGGTCACGCGCGACCGGGCGGAGCCAAGCGTTCTGTCCCATCGCCAGCGGGAGCCACGCGCGGGCGCGCTCGCGCATGCTCGCCGTGTGGACGACTACGAGCGCGAGTCCCGTCTCTCGCCACAGCGCCTCGATCGCGTCCGGCTCGGGCAGTCGCTGCACGATCCGCATGCGCTCGAGGAACCCGTGCGGCCAGTAGCTGGCGTAGCCGTTCAAGAGCGGCCGCCAGTGGAAGATCGAGCGATACATGGCGAGGGCGTGCGCGGTCGGGTCGGCGCCTCCGAACTTGTCCACGGGCACCTCGAGCAGCGGTCCGTCGCGCCCGCGGATGGCGGCGATGATGGGCGAGTCGGGCGCCGGGCTCGGCCTGACGGGAAAAGCGGCCGGCAGCTCCCACTGATCCGCCGGCGACCAGGGTCGCTGCTGAAGATCGACGTACAGGTTCCAGCACACGAGCAGGGCGAGCACGATCGACGCGGCGGCCGCGCTCCGGGACGGGAGCCATTCGCGCAGCCGCCGCGTGAGCTCGAAGAAGCCGAGGCCGGCGAGAAGGCACAACCCGACGAGACCACCGCTCCCGAGACGCGCCGGGACCCGGATCACGCGCAGCGCGGGAATGAAGTGATAGAGCGGGTTCGTGAGCTCGTGGCCCCACCAGGTGGCGTTGTAGGGAAGGGCGAGACAGGTTCCCACCACCGCGAACGTGAGCGCGCATGCCCACGCGCGTGCGCGACGGGCGTCGGCGTCGCGAGGACGACACGCGCGGCTGGCGGCGCCGGCGGCGACGAGGACGAACGCGACGATGGGAACCGCGACGGCGACGAGCCGGCCGAAGAGCGCCTTCGAGATCGGTCCCACGGCGGTGAGCGGCCTCCACATGGACTGCCTGGCGAGGTCGGGATTTTCCCACTTGACCCACATGAGGCCCGTGTACGCCGGCGCCAGAAGAACGAGGGCGACCACCAGCGCGCCGAACAGGCGTGCCCCCTCGCGTCTGGTCGTCGGGCGGACGAGCCGCGCCGCGGCGAGGACGCCCAGCGGGCCGAAGACGGCCGGCGCGACGTAGACGAGGTCGGTCGACGACTGCAGCGCGACGAGCACCGCGAGGACGAGCATCCCGCGAGTGTCCGACTGCTCGCGTGCGGCGAGCCCCACGATGAAGGGGAAGTAGACCAGGGTCGCGTACTGCGGCGCCGCCGGGAGCCACTCCCACAGCACCCAGCGGGTGCAGACGAACGTCGCTCCCGCGATGGCGCCCGCCAGATACGAGCCCGTCCATCGGACGACCACCAGGTGGAGCGCGGCGGCGGCCAGCACCACGCCGAAGAGGAAGACGACGTTCATGGCGAGCGTCGGGTTGCCGGTCGTGAGGAAGACGGGAGCGAAGTACGGCAGCGATCCGTAGGATGCGGCGGCGTACAGGAGCGCGTGTTTCGCCGGGTAGTAGATGTTCGCGTCGAGGAACGTCGACGGCGCCGTCGTGAGCGCGTGCGACTCCCACGCGAGCGCCCAGATCGCGTGTTGCTGGTCGCTCTGACCGCCGAGCGCCGTGGCCGCGAGGTGCGTCGACAGGACGGACGCGAGCGGCCACGTGATCCACCCGACGGCGAGGGCGTACGCGCCGAGCGTCGCGATGGCCGCCAGGGCTGCGCGCCAGCGCTTCACGGGGCTCGTCACGCTGCTGCGATCGCCTACCGGAGCGTCGCCGGCTCCGCCAGGCAGGCCGCCAGGCGCTCGAGCGCGCGCGCCGCGTAGAACCCGTCCTCGACGCGCTCGTCGTACGTGTAGCGCAGCGTGAAGATCTCGCGGCTGCCGACCGACCCGTTCTCGAACACGACCGGGGCGCGGTGGAATCGGCCCATGGTCGCGAAGATCGGGATCGTCCCGTACTCGTAGAGGTGGTGGAATGCGGCGTCGAGGCCGACCGATCCCAGGTTGGCGACGAACGCCGAGGCGTAGAGCGGATCGCCCTCGAGGAGCGACGCCGGATAGACGTTCCAGCCGTCGAGCAGGCGCTGCAGGCGGACCGCGACGCGGAGCACCGGTCCGGGGAGCCGCAGGAACGTCTTGATCTCTCGATCGGTCGCCGTCTCCTTGCCGGAGCGGCCCTCGCCGAGCGCGCCGAGCACGCGATCGACGAACGCTTCGAGCGGCTCGCCGGCCTTGTGCTCCACCTTCGCCGTGAAGAGCGGGGCGTCCTTCTCCAGCCGCTGCTTCGCGCTGAAGGCGAGCCAGACGCCGCGTCGCTCGTAGAGGCGCGACCCGGAGATGTAGCGGTTCAGGCGAGGGAACTCGGTCATCGCGATGCCGACGGCGCGCAGCACGCAGTGGAACATCGTGACGTGGCGGCCCTCGGTCCGCCCGCGGTTCACGTCGGCGAGAAAGGCCGCGAGCGGCCCGGTCGCGATCTCCTGCTCGAAGAGCACGAAGGCGCCGTTCTTGGACGGCATGATGAAGGGCATGATGCGGCGAACCGGATGGACGTTGGGCACGGGCGTGCCGTCGAAGCGGTTGCGCGCCATCAGTGGGAAGCCTCGATCCAGCGTTCGCAGTTGCGCAGTGTCATCGCGATGATGGTCTCCTGGGGATTCACGCCGATGGAAGAGGGCAGCACGCTCGCGTCGGCGACCACGAGGCCCTTCGCGTCGAAGACGGCGCCCGTGGCATCGGTCGCGCCGCGCGAGGAATCCTTCGCCATACGCGCCGTGCCCATGATGTGCACGGTCATGAGCTCGATGGTGTCGCGGGTGCGTGGCCGGGCCGCGATCCGTGCGAGGTCGCCGGGCCCGTCCAAGGTCGGCAGGTCCGCGAAGGGTGTGAAGACCTGCCGCGCGCCGGCGGCGAAGAGCAGCTGGGCGGTCAGCATGACCCCGCGGTGCAGGCGCTCGATGTCGGCGTCGCCGAGCGTCTGCACCATGTACGGCTCGCGGTCCGGGCCCATGACGATGCGGCCTTCGGTCTCGTCCTCGACCAGCGTCGCGGCCGTCAGCATGTGATTGTAGAGCGCCATCCTCTCCGCGTTCTCCGGGCCGAGTCCCGGCATCGCGGCGGCGAGGAGGCCGGGTGGAATCGCCGCGTAGCCGATGAGGATGCCCTCGTCGAGGAAGTGGTGGATGTGGAACGCCTGGTGCGCCCCGATCCACGGGTCGATGCGCTCGGCGAAGACGCCGACGCACTTCGCGTTCGGATGGGTGTGGAGCCCGCGACCGACCGGACGGGCGCGCACGCGGCTGCGCCGCAGGATGCCGGGCGTGTGACGCGCCCCCGCTGCGAGCACGACCAGCTTCGCGCGCACGGTGAAGCGCCCGCGCCGCCGGCCCGCGTCGTCGACGAGCCGGCCGGTGACGCCGGCCGCACGCGAGCCCTTCCAGAGAACCTTCATGACGCGCGCGTGCGTCAGCAGCGCTGCGCCCGCGTGCAGCGCGCGCGGCACCTCGGTCACGTGCATGCCTTGCTTGGCGCCGGTCGGGCAGCCGAGCGCGCAGTTGTTGAGCCCGACGCAGCGACGCATGTTGCGCGGCGCGCGCGCCACGGGCCAGCCGAGCGCCGCGGCGCCGCGCAGGAAGAGGTGCGTGTTCTTGCCGTAGGTGTCCTCGTGGTTCGACTCGACGTGGAGGATGCGCTCCGCCTCGTCGAAGAAGCGCTCCATCTCGCGCGGCCCCGTCGCGTCGAGGCCGAGGTCCGCCTCCCAGTGGGTGAGCACGCGCTCCGGCGTGCGCCACGACATGCCGCCGTTGATCACCGTCGATCCGCCGACGCAGCGCCCTTCGGCGAAGATGATGGGCGGGCGGCCGAGGATCATGGCCGTACCGGCATCGCGGTACAGGCGGCGGATCATCGTCGAGGGATCGGTTTCGAACGAATCGACGCGATGGAGGCCGCCTTCCTCGAGCATCAGCACGTCGCGACCGGCGGCGCGCAGCCGCGCCGCCGCGGTGGCGCCTCCTGCGCCCGTGCCGACGACGACCGCGTCGGCGTCGAAGGTTCGATCGCCGTCCAGAGACGAGCCGTCGGTGACGTTCGGGTAGGTGATCGCGTATTCGGGCGGCAGGCGCGTCACCGCCCGCTGCCCTCGAGGAGCGCCGCGCGACGTCGCGTGAGGGTCGCGGCGCGACCGCCCCAGTCGACCTCGAGCGCGCCGAGGACCTGCGGGTGCTGGTAGAAGTTCAGGAGAACGAGCGTGCGGAGGCCGAGCACGAGGGCCGCGAATGGGCCACCCATCGCCTGCAGGCGCTCGAGGTACGCGCGCCCGTCGTCGGCGGACAGGCGCGTGAAGCGGGCGAAGCGACGCATTACGACGGGCGGGCCCAGCTCGAGTAGGCGCAGACCCACCGGGAATGCGAATCGCATCGGCGCCGGCAGGAACGGGAAGAAGGTCACGATCGCGCGCAGCACGTCGTCGTCGATCGGCTGGTCGAAGCCGTGCCCGCGCGGCCGGATGGCGGCGACGGCGGCGCGGAGGATCCGCACCGTGCCCGCCGAGAGCGGGCGTGCTGCGTCGCCTGGCATCGATCCGGTGTAGGGAAGCACCGGGTGGGATGCAACGCCGGGCCGCCTCCGTGGGCCGCGGGACATGGTTGCACGACGGCGCGACGCTTGCCAAAAACCTCCTCGATGGCGACCCCCGAGGCGACGCTGAAGGAGCTGCTCGCGTCCGATCGCCCGGATGCAGCGGCGGTGCGATCGTTCCTCGACGGCCTCGATCATCAGAACCGGATGGGGGCGTTGACCTCGCTCCAGGGCACGACGTGGCAAGCGAAGCTCTACGACATGGCCAAGGGTGCGCCGGCCGTGTCGCTCGACGACCTCGTGCCGCCGAGCCTGCCGCCGCTGCGCGAGGTCATCTGGCACGGCAAGAACTCGCTGCCAATGTTCACGCTGTTCCAGAAGCGCTTCTGCCGGCCCTCCGGTGCGGGGGGGCAGGGGGAGCTGTGGGGCTACAACCACCAGGCGCTCGCGTGGGTCACCGGCCCCGGCTACTTCGTCTGCCACCAGGATGGTCCCGTGCCGGCGGCGATCGACTATCGCGTCGTGCCGCCCGAGGCGCCGCCCGGCTGGCCCGCCGTGAAGCGCAACGATCAGGGCATGTCGCGCTTCGTCTACGGCGGCATGGTCGACTACCTGCGTCGCGTGTCGACGCATGTGCTGATCGGTCGCGCGCACCGGGGCGGCAAGGAGCTGCCGAACTACTTCCTGCTCTGCCGGGAGTCCTGAGGGACGCGATGCCGAAGCCGGCTCAGGTCGAGAAGGAGTGCTGCGCGCGTACGCGCGCGCGCTGGGAGAAGCGGATCCGCATGCACTACAGCTCGTTCCCGGTGATCAAGGACGTGCCGTGCGACCGCTGCCGGCAGATCCTCGAGATCCGGGTCTTCGACGACCAAGAGTCCGCCTGAGCCCCGGTTGCTCGACTGAACGTCTCGGTCGTGATGCCGGTGCTCGACGAGGAGGCGCGGATCGCCGCGCGCCTCGCGGAGCTCGTCGCGTCGCGCTTCCACGAGCTGATCGTCGTCGACGGCGGCAGCCGCGACCGGACGGTCGAGCTCGCACGCGCGCATGCCGGCGTGCGCGTCCTCGTGACCGCGCGCGGTCGTGGCCAGCAGATGAACGCCGGCGCGCGCGAGGCGACGGGCGAGGTGCTGCTGTTCGTCCACGCCGACGCGCAGCTCCCCGCCGACGCCGGCGCGTGGATCGAGCGCACGCTCGCGGTCCCCGACGTCGTGGCGGGCGCCTTCCGGCTCCACACCGTGGCCGACGTCGGCCGCAACTGGCTCGGCCCGTTCCTGCGCATCGCCGACATCCGCTCGCACGTGACGCGCGTGCCGTACGGCGACCAGGCGCTCTTCGTCCGCCGTGCGGCGTTCGAGGCCGTGGGCGGCTTCCCGGATGTGCCCCTGATGGAGGACATCGAGCTGGCGCAGCGCCTGCGCGGCGTCGGACGCCTCGTCGTGGTGCCGGCCTACGTCCGCGTCTCGGGCCGCCGCTTTCTCCAGCACCCCATCGCGGGGACGCTCGCGATGTGGACGTTCCCGACGCTGCACCGCCTCGGCGTGCCCCCGCGCCTCCTCGCACGACTGTACGGGAACCCGAGGTAGCTGCCGGCGACGAGAACGTACGTCGGCGCGACTCTACGGATTCTCGCCGGCCGCGACCTCGGCGATGGCCTCGCCGAGGACGCCGACGAGAGTATCGATCTCCGCCCGCGTCGTCGGGAGCGGGGGGCAGAGCATCACGCCCTCGGCGCCCGCGCGGCAGAGCAGGCCGCGACGGATCGCCGCCTCGCGGATCTTCCACGGCACGCGCAGGTCCGCGGCGAACGGACGGCGTGTCGGCTTGTCGGCGACGATCTCGACCGCCGCCATGAGGCCGATCGAGCGGATCTCACCGACGACGGGCGAGGCGGCGAGCGCGTCGAGCCTCATGCGGAAGTAGGGCGCCTTCGCGCGCACCGCGGCGACGAGCTTCTCGCGCTCGATGATGTCGAGATTCGCGAGGCCGGCTGCGCACGCGACCGGGTGGCCGGAGTACGTGAAGCCGTGGTGGAGCGCGAAGTCGGGGCCGGCGCCGACGAACTCCCGCCAGACGCGGTCGTGCAGCACGACGCCCCCGAGCGGCTGGTAGCCGCTGGTCACGCCCTTGGCGAAGACGAGCATGTCCGGCACCACGGCCGCGTGCTGGAAGCCGAACCACTTCCCCGTGCGGCCGAAGCCGGTGATCACCTCGTCGACGACGAGCAGGATGTCGTGCCGGTCGCAGATCGCACGCAGGCGCTCGAGCCACCCGACCGGCGGCACGATCACGCCACCCACGCCCTGGACGGGCTCGACGATGACGGCCCCGATCCGCGCCGCGCCCTCGCGCGCGACGACGCGCTCGAGCTCGTCGGCGCAGGCGAGGCCGCAGGCGGGATACGTCTTGCCGAGCTCGCAGCGATAGCAGTACGGCCGCGCGATCCGGTCGACCTCCGCCATCATCGGCTCGTAGTACCGGTGGAACGTCGACAGGCCGGTGAGGCTCGCCGCGCCCGTCGACGAGCCGTGGTAGGCGCTCGTCAGCGCGACGATGCGGATCTTGTCGGGCGTGCCGCGCAGGCGGGCGTAGGCGCGCACGTAGCGGATGACCGACTCGTTCGACTCGGATCCGCCCGACGTGAAGACGACGTGCCCCAGCTCCTTCGGCAGGAGCTTCGCGATGCGGGCGGCGAGACGGATCGCCGGCTCGGTCGCGAAACCGAGCAGCGTGGGTGCGTAGGCGAGCTGGCGCGCCTGCCTTGCCACGGCGCGCGCGATCTCGGCGCGCCCGTGGCCGACGGCGACGTTCCAGAGGCCGGAGAGCCCGTCGACGTAGCGTCGACCGGCGGCATCCCAGACGTAGATGCCACGCCCGCGCACCATGCGGATCGTGCCGTCGCGTTCGGCGACGGCCGGCGAGCCGAAGCCGTGGACCAGGTGCGCGCGGTCGAGCCGTCCGAGGGCGTCGCGCGCCATCGGCGGCTAGGCCCGCGGCAGCCCGAGCACGCGCTCGGCGATGATGTTGCGCTGCACCTCCGACGTGCCGGCGGCGATCGTGCGGCCCATCGAGTAGAGCAGGAGATGCGGCCAGCGGCCGTCGTCGACGGCGTGCTTGGAGCGGCGCAGGAGCTGGCTGTGCGGCCCGAGCAGCTCGCACGCCGTGTCGATCTGGCGCTGGTACATCTCGCTCCAGAAGAGCTTCTCGATCGACCCTTCCGGTCCAGGGACGCCGCCGCGCAGCACCTTCGTCAGGTTGCGGTAAGCGAGAAAGCGCATCGTCTCGGCGTCGATGTAGGCGCGCGTGAGCGCCTGGCGGACGACCGGGTCGCGCGTCGCCGGGACACCGCCACGCTGGTGCCGGCGCGCCGTCTCGAGCATCTCCGTGAGTGCGACCTTCGACTGGAGCTGGCGGCTGAAGGTGAGCGTCTGGCGCTCGTGCATGAGGCACGTGATGGCGATGTCCCAGCCGCGATTCAGCTCGCCGACGACGTTCCTGCGCGGTACCCGCACGTCCTCGAAGAAGACCTCGTTGAAATCGGGATCGCCGTTGATCTGCACGAGCGGCCGCACGGTCACGCCGGGGCTGTGCATGTCGACCAGCAGGAACGTGATCCCCTTGTGCTTGGGTGCCTCGGGGTCGGTGCGCACGAGGCACATGCACACGTCGGCGTAGCGCGCCCAGCTGGTCCACACCTTCTGCCCGGTCACGACGAACGTGTCGCCGTCGAGGACGGCCTTCGTCTTGAGGGCGGCGAGGTCCGAGCCGGCGTTCGGCTCCGAGAACCCCTGGCACCAGATCTCGTCGGCGCTGAGGATCGGCCGCAGGTGGCGCTTCTTCTGCTCTTCGGTGCCGTGTGCGATGAGCACCGGACCGCCCATCGTGAGGCCCGCGAGCCCGATGAACTGCGGCGCCTTCGCGCGCGCGAGCTCCTCCTGGAAGATGATCTGCTGGATGAGGGTCGCGCCGCGCCCGCCGTACGCTTTCGGCCACGCGACGCCGCACCAGCCCGCTTCGGCGAGCCGCCGCTGCCACGCCTTGGCGTAGGCGACCCACGCCTTGGCCTCTTCCGGCTCCGGCCCCGGCGGGTTCTTCTCGAGCCACGTCCGCAGCTCGGTGCGAAAGCGTTCCTCTTCCGGCGTGTAGGAGAAGTCCATACCTCAATGCCCCCGTGCGCGGAGCCGCTGCGCGGCCCCGCTCCGATGGGCGTCGATCCTCGGACGAAGTCCCGTGGTCTCCATCACTTCTTCTGGTAGTCCAGGTCGTCGATCGACGCCAGGGTCGACGGCGCGAGCCGGGCCAGGGCCTCGGCATCGCCCTTCAGGGTGGCATCGAAGAAGTTCTCCGCCAGGTAGTTGACGATGTCGTGGGCGTTCCGCCAGGGCAGGTGGCGCGGCGTGCACGCCTCGTCGAAGCCGCCGATCGCGCCCACCAGGTTCCGCGGCACCTCGCACACGTCGGAGAACGTGAAGTGGCCGGCCCCGGTGATCTCCGCCAGGCCGACGATGGGCGCGCCCGCGGGCAGGAGGTCGAACGGATGCTGCTGCTCGGTCGGGAACGGCGTCGTCGTGTCGAGGGTGCCGCCGACCACGAGGATCGGCTTCGTGATGCTCGCGAAGAAGTCGTCCGGGAAGAGCGAAGCGGCCGGAGCGAGCGGCAGGAAGGCCTTCATGCGCGCGTCGGTGAAGGTCTGGCCGGCGAACGTGCCGCCGGCGAGCGCGAACGTCGTGTAGCCGCCGAACGAGTGGCCCGACATGCCGACCTTGTCGAGGTCGATGGCGCCGGCGAGGACGTCGCCCGACGTCGCGTTCATCATGGTGAGCTCGTTCAAGAGGAAGGTCATGTCGAGCGGCCGGTTGATCGCCGAGCTCGCGAGCGGGTCGACGATGCCGAGGGCGATGTCGAGGAACGTGTTGCCGCGGTGGTCCGGGCTCGCAACGACGTAGCCGTGGCTCGCGAGCTGCGCCGCGAGGAAGATCGACTGGAAGCGGATGCCGGCGTTGCCGTGCGAGAAGAGGACCAGCGGAAACGGCCCGGGCGCGATCGCGACGTCGCGATACGTCGGCGTGCGGGCGATGTCGACGCCGAAGAGGTTCACGACGTAGCGGTCCATTCCCGCCACGGCCGCGGCCGTCGACGGATACCAGAGCTCGACGGTGACCGGGCGCGACCCCGTGCCCGTCACGTCCGGTCGCGAGTCGTCGACGAGATCGAGCGTGCGCGTGCCGACGGGGAAGGGCCCCGGCTCCGCGGATGGCCCGAGGTCGTTCGGCGGATAGCCCCACTGCGCGAAGTGGCGCGCGCGGTCGAACGCCGTATCGACGACGTCCTCGGCGGAGCCGTACTGCATCGCCACCAGCACCGAGCCGCACCCCTTCACGATGCGCGCCGTCGCCTTCTTGCGCAGGCCCGCCGCCTTCCGGTCGCGCGCCGCGTGGCGGCACTTCCCGCCCTTCGCCTCGCGCAGGTAGCACGTCTTTCCGAAGAGGTTCACGATCTTGATCCGGAACACGTCGAGCACGCCGTCGACCGTGGCCCGGCAGCGCGCCTGCGACGATCCGAGCGGGGGCTCGGGCTCGGTCTTCACCAGGTCGACGGCGTCGGCCGCGTAGTCGTTGCACGCATCGCTCAGGCGCAGCACGGTGTCGTCGGCGCCGAGGTAGCCGAGGGCGATGCTCGTCTCCTCGTCGCATGCCTTGCGGATCGCCGCCTCGTCGATGGGCGCCGGCTCGTCGGAGTGCGGGGTCTCTTCGATCTCCTTCTCGTGCTCCGCCGACGCGAGGCACTGCGTGGCGGCGGCGCCCGAGGCCTTCATGCAGGCCACGCGTGGATCGCGCGCCGCGAAGGCGGGGAGGGTGAGGAGGAGCAAAAGGACGAGAGCACGCATGTGGATCTCCTATGCGAAGGCGGACGAGCGTGCGAGCACCAGGGCGACGGCGGCCGTCACGACCCCGCCGCTCGCGAGCACGAGCGGCACGCCGACGCGGTCGCCGACGAGTCCCGCGACCAGCCCGCCGAGGGTCGAGAAGCCGAAGAAGAGCACCGTGATCATGCTCATGACGCGCCCGCGCATCCCGTCGTGGACCGCCGACTGGATGGTCGTCATCATCGACGAGATCGAGAGCGTCTGCAGGGTGCCGAGCAGGAGGAGGAGCCCCATCGTCGTGCGCAGGGTCCGCACGATCGCGAAGCACGAGAGCACGATGCCGAACAGCACCGCGCCGACGACGGTGATGCGCCCGCTGCGCTCGCGGTTGCCGACGGCCGAGATGGTGAGCCCACCCACCACGGCCCCTGCGCCGACACTCGCCATCAGGTAGCCGAGGCCGGCGGCGTCGGCGAGCCCGAGCGTGCCCGACGCGACTGCCGGCAGCATGATGATGTACGGGAAGCCGAAGAGGCTCATCACGGCTGCGAGGAAGATCGCAGGACCGATCACCGGATGGCGCCGCACGTAGCCGAGCCCCTCGCGGAGGGCGCGGAGGATCGGCGCCGGCGCGTCGGCCGAGTGCGGGGGGAGCCGCAGGCGCGCGACCACGACGGCGAGCCAGAGCGACCCGACGGCGTTGAGCGCGAAGCAGCCCTGCGGGCCGATCGGCGAGACGAGCACGCCCGCGAGCGCCGGGCCGAGCGTGCGGGCGAGGTTGAACTGCACGGAGTTGAGCGAGATGGCCTGAAAGAGGTGCTCCGCCGGGACGAGGCTCGGCACGATCGAATGCATGGCCGGCGTGTACAGGGCGGTGGCCGTGCCCGACACCATGGCGATGGCGATCACGTGCCAGACGGCGATGTGTCCGAGCATCGTCAGGAGGGCGAGCAACGTGGCGCTCGTCGCCATCAGCACGAGGCTTCCCATCATGAGCAGGCGCCGGCTCGCCCGATCGGCGATGGCGCCGCCGACGAGGCCGAGCACCAGCGTCGGCAGGTTGCCGCAGAAGCTCACCGTCCCCAGCCAGGAGGCGGCGTGCGTGAGGTCGTAGACGAGCCAGCCGAGCGCGACCGTCTGGATCCACAGCCCGAGGCTCGCGGTGAACGATCCGATCCAGAAGCGACGGTAGTCGCGGAAACGCAGGGCCGCCAGCACCAGACGCAGGAGGTCATCACGCGCGTCAGCGCCGGTCAATCCAGTCGAGCAGACGCGATTGCGCGTCGGCGAGCAGCGCGTCGAGCGTCGCCGCACAGGTGCTGCCGAGCGGACGGTGCCGGCGCGCGGCCGCGCGATCGACTGCGACCTGGGCACGCGCGAGCGCGCGCACGCTGCGGGCGGCCAGGTGCGTGTTGCCGTTCGGCACGGCACGCCCCGCGTTCCGTGCCGCATTCCGGAAGAGGCGGCTCACCTTGGACGGGACGCGATCGCCCGCGCACGCCGCCGGCGGAAAACCGCCCGCGAACACGCACGTCGCGGCCGCATCGCCGTCGACGGGCCGTGTCTGACAGCCGTTCGTTTCGTCGCAGCTTCCGGCCACGCAGGGATTGCCGCCGGTGCAGTCGGTCGGGGTCGTGATGCACCGCCCGGTCGAGCCGTCGCACGCGTCGGTCGTGCACGTGAGCCCGTCATTGCAGGCGGCGTGGCCCGCTTCGCCGCACCCGCAGCCGGTCGCGTCGACCGCCGTGTCGGGCGGCGTCGATGGGCACGCGTCGAGCGCGTTCGGCACGCCGTCGCCGTCGAGGTCGTTCGGATCGGTGAGACTCGGGTAGATGGCGGTCACGCCGGCGACGTCGTCGCTACGCAGCGAGGCGCCGCGGCCGTCGAGATGCGCGAGGAAGTACATGGTCGCGCTGCGCAGGGTCGGGTTCGGCTCGTTCGGGTCCTCGGACGAATGCCCGAGCCCGATCGTGTGCCCGACCTCGTGCGTGACGATCTCCTCGAAACCCAGCCGGTCGAGACAGTTGGCGACGCCGTCGGCGATCGTGACGTCGCCCTCGCTGATGCGACGGAACTGGGCGCCGCTCACGACCTTGGTCGACGTCCCGACGCAGAAGCCGGCGACGGCGAGCACGCCGCGGCAGTTCTGGAGCGGCGAGATGTCGCCGAAGGGATCGTTGAACTGGATCGTGCTCCGCCCGTCGCACGTCGACACGGCCGAGGCCTGTGCCGGCCCGCTCGCCCGCGCGAGCGCGATCGTGGCCGTCGGCACCGCCGTCCAGGCGCCGAACGCCGCGTCGACGATGGCGTTGCTCGCGGCGGGGCCGAGCGACGCGTCGGCGTTGGCCACCTTGTAGCGCACCGTCTGGCCGCTGTCGGGCTCGAACCAGCGCGCGAACGGCGGACCGAGGAACGTGAACCGCTCGATCTCGGGCGCCGGCGCCGGCAGGGGAACCGTCGCACGGGGCAGCGGGACGGAGCCCACGGTCGTTCCGAGCGCGGCGGCGAAGCTCGCGAGCGGCCGGACCTCGGGGACGGTCACCCGGCGCTCCGCGAGGACGGCACCGTCCGCGCCGGACGTCAGCCAGTAGACGCCGAGGGCGAGCGCGTTCGGCCGCAGCTCGCCGCGCGCGTCGTGCTGCAGGAAGACGAGCACGGCGTTGCCGACGCGAAAATCCGGCGCACCGAAGACGACGGCCCACCGGTTTCCCGCGCGTCCGCCCGGCGTCGTGACGGTGAGCGTCATGCCCTGGGCGGCGGCGCCCTTCAGGACGCGGTCGACGGCGATCCGCGTGCGGGTGACGATGCGATCCCCCGACTCCACCCCCTCGACGCCGGTGACCGTGCCGGTGACGATCACGTCCGACGAGGCGGTGAGTGCCGCGTCGTCGAGCGGGGCGAAGACCGTCGCGCCGGCGAGACGCGCGGCCGCGACGAGGAGGATGCCGATGGCGATCGCTCGCACGGCAACGACCTTACCGGCTCGGCGTCATTCGCACGAGACCCTCCGTTCGAGTATCGATCGACGCGCATGCCCCGGCCCGCCCCTCCCGTCGACGCGAGCAATCGTGCGCGCCTGCTTGCGGGGGCGCATGCGACGCCGCACGACGTGCTGGGAGCGCACCCGGGCGCGTGCGACGGCGCGAGCGGCACCGTCATCCGGGCGTTCCACCCCGATGCGGTCGCGATCGAGGCGATGTGCGACGACGGGCGGGTCGTTCCGCTCGAGCCCGACGGCAAGGGCGGGCTCTTCGTCGGCTTCGTCGCCGGCGTCGCGCCGCCGCTGCGCTATCGCCTGCGTCTGCGATTCGGCGACGGGAACACCTGGGAGCGGGACGATCCGTACCGCTTCCTGCCGACCCTGGGCGACGTCGACCTGCACTTGCTGAACGAGGGCACGCATCGTCGGCTCGGAGAGCGCCTCGGGGCGCGCCCGCTCGTGATCGACGGCGTGCGGGGCACCGCGTTCGCGGTCTGGGCGCCGAGCGCCCGCCGCGTGTCGGTGGTCGGCGACTTCTGTCGCTGGGACGGCCGCCTCTTCCCGATGCGGCAGCTCGGGGCCTCGGGCGTGTTCGAGATCTTCGTGCCCGGCGTCGAGGCGGGCGCCGTCTACAAGTACGAGATCCTGACGCCGCAGGGCACGATCCGCCTCAAGACCGATCCGCTGGCGGCTGCGCTCGAGCACCCGCCGCGCACGGCGTCGCGGGTGGTCGCGGAGAGCACGTATGCGTGGGGTGACGCGGCGTGGATGGACGCGCGCCGGACGCGCGACTGGACGCGCGAGCCGATCACGATCTACGAGGTGCACCTGGGATCGTGGGCACGCGTCCCCGAGGAGGGCAATCGCCCGCTCACGTATCGCGAGATCGCGCCGCGCCTCGCCGAGCACGCGCGGCGGCTCGGCTTCACGCACGTCGAGCTGCTGCCCGTGATGGAGCACCCGTTCGACGGCTCGTGGGGCTACCAGGTGTCGGGCTACTTTGCGCCGACCTCGCGCTTCGGGACGCCGGACGACTTCCGCTTCTTCGTCGACACCTGTCACCAGGCGGGCATCGGCGTCCTCCTCGACTGGGTGCCGGCGCACTTCCCGCGCGACGACTGGGCGCTACGTCGATTCGACGGCACCGCGCTCTACGAGCACGAGGACCCGCGCGAGGGCGAGCATCCGGACTGGGGCACGCTCATCTTCAACTACGGGCGCAGCGAAGTACGGAGCTTCCTCGTCTCGAACGCCGTGCACTGGTGCCGGACGTTCCACGCCGACGGGCTGCGCGTCGACGCCGTCGCGTCGATGCTCTATCGCGACTACAGCCGGCGCGCCGGGCAATGGATCCCGAACCGGTACGGCGGGCGCGAGAACCTGGAGGCGATCGCGCTCCTGCGCGAGGTGAGCGACGCCCTCGCCGCCGAGGCGCCGGGCGCGATGACGATCGCGGAGGAGTCGACCGCGTGGCCCGGCGTCACGCGGCCCGTCCGGCAGGGCGGGCTCGGCTTCACGTTCAAGTGGAACATGGGCTGGATGCACGACACCCTGTTCTACTTCGCGCTCGAGCCGGTGCACCGTAAATTCCACCAGAACGACCTCACCTTCGCGATGCTCTACGAGACGAGCGAGCGCTTCGTGAACCCGCTCTCGCACGACGAGGTCGTGCACGGGAAGCGCTCCCTGCTCGAGAAGATGCCCGGGGATCTCTGGCAGAAGCTCGCGAACCTCCGCACGCTGCTCGCCTATCAGTACACGCGTCCGGGCAAGGTGCTCCTCTTCATGGGGACGGAGCTCGCGTCGCACGAGGAATGGAATCACGACGCGAGCCTGCCCTGGCATCTGGCGGACGATCCGGCGCGCGCGGGGCTGCAGCGTTTCCTCGCCGATCTGGCGCGCCTGTATCGCGAGCGCGCGTGCCTGTGGCGCGTCGATCCCGATCCCGACGGCTTTCGCTGGATCGACTGCACGGACCGCGATCAGTCGATCGTGTCCTACGTCCGCCGCGACGGCGACGCCCACCTCGTCGTGGTGCTGAACCTGACGCCCGTTCCGCGCTCCGACTACCGCATCGGCTCGCCGGCGAGCGGCGCATACGTCGAGCTGCTGTCGAGCGACGACCGCCGCTACGGCGGCAGCGGCTACGAGACCCGGAAGCGCGTCGTGACCGAGCCCGTGCCGCTTCACGGGTTCGCGCAGTCGATGCGGCTCGCCCTGCCGCCGCTCGGAGCGCTCGTGCTCGGCCCGGAGTCGTAGGACCTTCGGCCGATGGACGTGGTCGTGCCGGCGGCGTAAACGTCCGCCCATGCGCCTGGTCGCGTCAGCGCTGCTCGTCCTGCTCGCGACGGTGTCGCGCATCCCGGCGGCGACCCTGGCCTGTCCCGATGTCGGGCCCTGCGAGAATCGGATCGTCGTGCTCTCGTGCCGCAGCGGCGCCCCGCTGGTGCGAGGACAGCTTCTCGGTCGCCGCAGCCGCGCGCTCCCGACCGATCTCATCCGCTGCAGGCGGGGCGACGCGGGCACCTGCGTGTTCACGTGGCGGAACGAGTGCCCCCCGGCCTCGGGGGCCTGCGACGACTCGTTCGTGAGCGTGGACCGCGGCTCGCTCGTGACGCTCGGCGATGCCACGACGACGGTCGTCTTTCGCTGCCGCCTCCCGCGCAGCTCGTACTGAGCGTCACCGCGCGACGAGCGCGCGGACGACCCCGGCGATCAGCACGCCCGAGAACACGGCCGTCGAGCCGGCGTCGAGGGCCCAGAGCGCTGCGCCGCTCGCGAGCGCGATCGCGATCTCGATCGGTCCCGCGAGCGCCGCCGGCGCCAGCCGTACGAGGACGGCCGCGATCAGGCCGACCACCGCCGCGTTGACGACGTCGAGCGTGCGACGGACGGCGGGCCGATCGCGCCACCGCTCGAGGAGCGGACCGGTCGCGGCGACGAGCACGAAGGCGGGCAGGAAGATCGCCACCGTCGCGACGGCGGCGCCCGGGACGCCCGCGAGCAGGTAGCCGACGAACGTGGCGGCGGTCGACACCGGCCCAGGCGTCACCTGTCCAATCGCCACCGCGTCGAGGAGCGCCCTGTCCGACAGCCAGCCGTGCGCCGCGAGCTCGGCGCGGAGATAGGCGATGAGGACATAGCCGCTCCCGAACATCGTGGCACCGATCTTGAGGCACACGAGCCCGAGCTCGGCGAGGGGCACGGCGCGGAGCCGGCTCGGGTCGAAGCGCGCGCCGAGGACGCCGGCGACGGCCGCGAGCACGACGATCGAAACCTCGCCGAGGCCCGCCAGCGACGCTACGAGGGCGAGCGCTGCGATCGCGATCTGGGCGCCGCCGCCGATTGCCTGGCGCGCCAGGCGGACCAGCGCCGCGGCCACGACCACGACCACGGCGGGGCGCAGGGTCGCGAGCACGATCTCGACGCGCGGCACCGCGCCCACGCGCGCGTAGGCCGCCGCGAGGACCGTGACCAGCACGGCCGACGGCAGGACGAACGCGACGCCGCCGGCGACGAGACCCGGCCATCCGGCCCGCAGGCGTCCGAGATGGATCGCCATCTCGGTCGAGTTGGGGCCCGGGATGAGATTCGTCGCCGCCAGCATGTCCAGGAAGCGCTGGTGATCGAGCCAGCCGCGACGCCGGACGCACTCCTCCTCCTGCATCGCCACGTGTGCCGCCGGTCCGCCGAACGCCGTGCAACCGAGGCGGCCGAAGACCGCCACGACCTCGGCGAGCCGGGTGCGGCCGGACGTCACGCAGGGGCTCTTTAGATCATGACGCCGCCTCAGAACAGGCGGTCGAACCAGTGCGTGATGCGATCCAGGAGGTGCTCGCCAAACCGCTTGGCCTGGTTCGAGAGGCGATCGTAGATCTTCGTGAAGAAGCCCTCGATGTCGTCGACGTCGGGGTCGCCGATGAGGCCGAACGGCGGCTCGCCCGCGGGACGGAACCGGCTGTGGGCGAGCGGGTCGTGGGCGTTCACGCGGGCGACGTTCACCGGCGCGATGCCGTCGCCGAAGCGCGCGTTGATGGCGTCGATGAAAGCGTTCGCGATGAGGGCGTGACCGGTGCGGGTGGGGTGGATGCCGTCGAGGCTGAAGACGCCGCCGAGGTACGCCGTCGTCGCGTCCGGGGTGCCATCGCCGTCGAGGTCGGTGCCAGCGTCGCGAAGCTGATCGAAGAGCGCGAACACGTCGACCGGCGCGATCATGACGCCGCGGCCTTGCTCGGTGTCGGCGATCGCCGCCGCGATCTCGGCGTTGAAGGCGACGATGGTGGCGCGTACCTGCGCGCGCTCGGTCGCGTCGAGGACCTTCGAGCAGGGCGGGGTCGGCAGCGAGGAGCGGGCGAGGTCGATCGAGAGGAGATCGTCCGCGGCGACCGGGGCGAGCACGCCGCCGCCGGCGTCGCAGCTCGTGACCTCGGCGGTCGCGTGACGCAGCGCCGCGATGCCCGTGACGTCGGGGAGGTTGGCCACGGCCATGTCCGCGCCGGTGTCCGCGAGCGCATTCAGCAGCCGGCGGAACCGCTGGCCGAACACCGCCGCGCTCTCGTCGGCGCCGGCGGGATTCGTGTCGGTCGCCATGCCGAGTACGTCGTTGCTTCCGATCCAGACGAGCAGGAAGGTCGGGTCCAGATCACGCACACGCGTCACCTGGGAGACGGAGTCGGTCGTCGGTGGCAGGCCGAGGATCAGGAACTTCAGGAGATCGCGCCCGTTCACGTCGTCGCCCCCCGCGAGCTGGCGCGCGACGTCATCGGGTCCGATCTCGTCGAAGACCGACGACACGTCCTCGCCGGGGATCGCGAGGTTGCGCGTCTCGCGGAAGGGCTTCGACCGCATGCCGATGTCGTCGACCTTCCGCCGCACCTCGCCGGGGTCGAGCAGGCCGTTGCGGTTCGCATCGTCGATCGCGAGCGGAGGCGGCACGCCGGGCGACGACATGAGCGGCAGCGGCAGGCTCACGCCCGCCTGGCGCGCGACGAGCGACGCGGCGCCGTTCACCTGGCCCATGCGACCGTGTCCGACGAACCCGCCCGATGCGAAGCCCGCGAGCAGGCTGTCGCCGACGACCACCATGCGGCGCAGGCGCGGCACGTCGGCGTGGGCTCGCGTCGTCGCGAGCGGCGTCGCGAGAAGAAGGAGCAACGTCGTGAGATGTGCGGCGCGTTTCATCGCTGCGAGCGTGTGCAAGAGGCGCGCCGCCACCGTGCCTACGTCGAATGGCGGAACGGAGTTCGTGTCGAGTGGCTGTAGAATCTACATTCGACGTGAAGCATCGCCGTGATCGACCCTCGGACGCTGCGGGCGCGGCCGGCACGGATTCTGCTCCTTGCGGCCGCATGAAGAATCGACGCACATCGCTCATCTCGGCTGCTCTGTTTTCGTCGGCGCTCGTGTTCGCCGCCGCCGCGCACGCCGACCCGCCGGCGTATACGCCGGTCGACAAGCTCGGCCGCGGCGTCGCCGGCATGGTCGGCGGCGCACTCGAGCTGCCGGGCCAGATGGTGGACGAATCCGAGAAGCACGGACCCGCCGGACTGCCGCTGGGCTTCGCCAAGGGCCTCGGCATGGTAGTCGCACGCGAGCTCACGGGCGTCTATGAATTCGTGACGGCGCCGCTCCCGGTGCCGCGTGGCTATCGCCCGGTTCTGGAGCCCGAGTATCCCTGGGATCACTTCCAGAACCTGTGACCCGTCACCCGAGGCGGATCAGCGTCTCGCCCGGATGGTCGAGCGCGACCACGAGCAGCAGGTACTCGCGCAGGTGGCGAATCAGGAGGAAGTTGTGTCGCACGTGCTCGCGGCCGTTGGTCGCGAGCCAGCGCGCGTAATCGGGCGCGTTGAGCAGCTGCTTCAGCCAGTACGCCGTGCCCTCGACGGAGTGCGTGAGGATGCCCGAGTACTTGTGCGCGATCTGCAGAGGGATGCCGCCCGTCGCCGTGGCGATGACCGGCTTTCCCTTCCAGAGCGCCTCCGTGACGGTGAGTCCGAACCCCTCGCGAAGCGACTTCTGCACGATGACGGTCGAGGCGCGCTGCAGGGCGTTGATCTCGAGGTTCGCGGTCGGCGGCAGCTCGAGGACGTGGACGTCGGGATCGCCCGCGGCGCGCTCGCGGCACTCGGCGAGCACCGCGTGTCCCTCCGGATCGTCGCTCGCGCCCCCGCCGGCGAGCAGGAGCTGGCAGTCGTTGTAGCGGCGCGCCGAGCGGAACGCCTCGATGACGCCGAGGGGATCCTTCAGCCGATCGAATCGTGAGATCTGCGTCACGATCGGGCGCGACGGATCGAGCCCGTAGCGGATCGCGATCTCGCGTACGACCTCGGGCTCCAGCTCGCGGTTCTTGTCCGAAAGCGGATCGATCGAGGGCGCGACCAGGAACTGATCCATGCGGAGGTCGCGCGCGAACTGCGGCGCGGAGAAGATCGCCGCCCCGTAGCGCTCCACCCACGGGCGGATGAACTCCCACGCCTCCGGGGCCGGCGCCGAGACGTCGATGTGGCAGCGCCACACCGATCGCGACGGGTGGCGCAGCCCCTCGATCAGCCCGAGCGGCTGCGGATCGTGGATGAACACCACGTCGTCCCCCAGCTCGAGCGAGGCGAGGTTCTCGTCGGTCGTCTCGCGGAAGACGGCGTGATCGCCCTCGCCGAACGTGCCCGGCGCGCCGTGGAGCCCGTTGTGCAGGCGCTTGGTCAGCGCGAAGAACTCCTCGCCACCGCGCACGACGTCCCATCGCGTGTCGATCCCCAGCTCGCGCGTGAGCGGGATCAGGCGGTGCAGGATCTCCGCCACGCCGCCGCCGACCGCGGTCGAGTTGACGTGCTGGATCGCCCGCCCGCGCAGCCGATCGCCCAGCGCGCGCAGCTCGTCGATGGTCGCCTGGCCGACGAAGGGAACGTAGGCGTCGAGGGCGTTCATCGCAGCGGCAGCAGGCCGAGCACGACCCGGCGCAGGCCTTCGAGGGTGTGCGTGTAGGGATCGAGGGCGCGGATCGCGACGGCCACCTCACGCAGACCCATCTCGCGCTCGATCCAGCGCGAGAAGTCGTTGTCCTCGCCGCCGATGCGCAGGCGTGCCTCGAAGACGTGATAGGCGATCGAGGGCGCGCCGACCGCGCCGAGCGCCTGCCGGAACTCCGCGAGCGTCGTCGCCGAGTGCCCGGTCGGGAGGATCACGGACACCGAATCCTTGAAGTGGAACTCCTCGCCCGGAGGTGCGGCGCGAAGGCGGTGCTCGGACTCGAGGTGCGCCTCGAGGATCTCGACCAGACGCTGGCGGAGCAGCGTCAGATTGCCGAAGCGAATCGTATCGACGGCGGCGAGCCGCTCGCCGAGCTGGTCCTCCTGTAGCGCCGTCGTCACCCAGTGTGCGAAGTCGTTCGGGGGCTCGGGCGAGAGCTCCTGGTGCTGGACGAGGAAGTGATGGGTGTGGTGGAAGACGACCGAGAGCGGCACGTCGCGGAGGTGGTGGACCAGCTCCGCGAGGTCGCCCGCCACCAGGCGCGTCGCCTTGGTGAGCGTGAGCCGTGTACGGAACTCGAACGGATGCGCCGTCACGGCGTCACCGGCGTGGGCGCGTGCGGTCCGTCGGGGTGCCCGGAGAGCAGCATGAGGAACGCGGTCGTCCACCAGTGGACGTCGCGCGTGGTCACGCGCTGCAGCAGGGCCGCCATGCGCTCGCGTCGCTCGTCCGCCGGGAGCTCGAGAGCGGCCCTGATCTGCCGCGCGATGCCGTCGGGCTCGTACGGATTCACCAGCACCGCCTCGCGCAGCTCACACGCCGCGCCCGCGAACTCCGAAAGCACGAGCACCCCGTCACCGCCCGCCTGCGAGGCCACGTATTCCTTGGCGACGAGGTTCATGCCGTCGCGCAGCGGCGTCACCAGCGCCACGTCGGCCGCGCGGTAATAGGCGGCGAGGTGCTCGTGGTCGAAGGCGTTGTACAGGTAGACGAGCGGCGAGCGACCGTGGGCGGTGAAGCGGCCGGTGATGCGCCCCACCGTTTCGTCGATCGTCTGCTTCATCGCGCGGTACTGCGGAATGCGGAAGCGCGACGGCGCCGTGATCTGCACCAGGCTCACCCGGCCCTGCCACTCCCGGGACGACTCGAGGAAGCGCTCGAAGCCGAGCAGGCGCTCGATGATGCCCTTGGTGTAGTCGAGGCGATCGACGGCCAGGAGCACGCGTTCCGTCCCCAGCGTGGCGCGCAGCGTCTGCGCCTCGGCCATGGCGGGGGCCGACGCCGCCTCGCGCCGGAAGCGCGCCACGTCGACGCCGACCGGCAGGTCGCCGACGAGCACGTCGCGCCCGCCGAAGCGCACGCGGGGCAGGTGCTCGTCGACGACGAGCCCCAGGAAGTCGCGCACGCAGGCGAGGAAGTTCCGCACGTCGGCCTCGGTCTGGAACGCGACCAGGTCGCCCCCGAGGAGACCGGCCAGCAGCTCCGCGCGCCAGGGGCAGACGCCGAACACCGCCGGCGGCGGAAACGGGATGTGCCAGAACATGCCGATCCGGACGCCGAGGTCGAGGGCGCGCAGCGCCGCCGGAACGAGCGAGAGGTGGAAGTCGTTCACCCACACGAGGTCGCCCGGGCTCGCCTCGGCCGCGACCAGGTTCGCGAACAGGCCGTTGGCGTCCCGGTAGGCGGGCCAGAAGGCCTCCTCGAAACGACATCGCTCCGGAAAGATGTGGCAGAGCGGCCAGAGCACCTGGTTCGCGAAGCCGCCGTAGAAGTTGTCCACGTCCTCGGGCCGCAGGCGTGCCGAGCGGATCGGATAGCCGAGCCCGGTCGTCGCCGGCCGGAGCACGTCCGGCGCGTCCGCGCCGGCCCACGCGATCCAGAGACCGCCCCGATCCCGCAGGACGTCGTCCAGCGCGGTCGCGAGGCCGCCCACCGTGCGGCGCGTGTCGAGACCGGCGTCGGTCCGCTCCACCTCGACCGGCGCGCGATTCGACACGACGATCAGGCGCTGCCGGCGATGACCCCCCGCGGGCTTCCGCGACATGCCCGGGGAGCATTTGTCGGGCCAACCGGCTCGGACGCCGGCGCGTGACCAATTCCGCGCGGCGTGGAGCAGAGTTACACGCCGCGGAAATTCTTACATCGGGCGCGCGGCTCAGAGCTCGCGGCGGTACTTCTTCAGCTTGTTGTAGAGGGTCTTGAGACTGATGCCGAGCGTCGCGGCCGCGCGTTCCTTGTCGCCGTCGAGCGCGGCGAGCGTGGCGAGGATCATGCGGCGCTCGACCTGGGCGATGCTCGTGCCGATGGTCACCTGGAAGCTCGCGCCCCGGCCCTGCTCGGGAGCGCCCGCCTGCGGGATCGGGAGATGGCTCGCCTCGATGTCCTCGTCGGCCAGGATGAAGGCGCGCTGGATGGCGTTGCGCAGCTCGCGGACGTTGCCGGGCCAGCCGTGGTCGCGCAGGCGCACGAGCGCCTGGCGCTGAAAGCGCTTGATCGTCTTCTCGGCGTGATTGAGCTCGTCCAGGAACGCCTCCGCCAGCAGGACCACGTCGTCCCCGCGCTCGCGCAGCGGCGGCATGGCGATCGGGAAGACCCCGAGGCGATAGAGGAGATCCTCCCGCAGCTTGCCCTCTGCGACCGCCGCCTCGGGTGCGCGGTTGGTGGCTGCGATGACGCGCAGGTCGACGGTCACGTCCTCCTCGCCGCCGACGCGGACCAGCGTGGAGGCTTCGAGGACGCGCAGCAATCGGACCTGCGACTCGATCGGCATCTCGGTGATCTCGTCGAGGAAGAGCGTGCCACCGTTCGCGCGCTCGAAGTATCCCTTGTGCGTCCGCGCCGCGCCCGTGAAGCTGCCACGCTCGTGACCGAAGAGCTCGCTCTCGAGGAGCGTCGGCGTGACCGCGCCGCAGTTGAGCGCGACGAACGGCGCATCCTTGCGCCGGCTGAGTCGGTGGATCGTCTCGGCGGCCAGCTCCTTGCCCGTGCCGCTCTCGCCGGTGATGAGGACCGACGCTTCGGTCGGCGCCACCCGGGCGATGAGATCGTAGGTCGCTTGCATCGGCGGCGACGCCCCGATGAGCGCGCCGAAGCGACCGAGCGTGCGCAGCTTGCCCCGCAGGGCGCCGATCTCGCTGCGCAGCTCGCCGCGCCGCGCGACGTTCAGCAGGACCGAGCGCAGCCGCGGAACGTCGGCCGGCTTCGTGAGGTAGTCCGACGCGCCGTGGCGCATGGCATCGATCGCCGAGTCGACCGTCCCGTTGCCGGTGACGAGCACGAACTCCGGTGCGACCGGCCCGTCGGCCTGACGCAGGAGATCGAGCCCGCTCCCGTCGGGCAGGTTGATGTCGAGCAGAACGACGTCGGGTGGGCTCGCGGCCAGACCGACCCGCGCCTCGGCCAGGGTTGCGGCGGTCGCGACCTCGAAGCCTTCCTCACGGACGAGCTCGGCGATGGCCTCCTGGAACGTGACGTCGTCGTCTACGACGAGGGCACGCAGCATACCCAGGTTTCGCTATCGGAAGCGACCGCTCCCGACAAGCCTCGTCGCCCAGCAGCATGGCGACGACACGCGCGACCTCGTGGCAACCCGCAACACGGTAGCGTGCCCGCGAGTGGGGCGCCCGGGGACGCTCGCGACGCGCCCCGGCGTCGTCGACCAGAACCGGGTAGTCCTTTGGTCGTAGGGCAGTGAACCCGATCTCGTCCGTCGCGTCGTCGCCGATGAAGAGAATCGACGCCGCGGGCCTGGCTCCCGCGATCCAGCGGACGGCATCGGCCTTGGTCGGTGCGGAGGCCGGCCGGATCTCGAGCACGCGACGTCCCGCCAGAAGCGAGTACCCCGGCGGGCACGCGTCCCGGACCAGGCGTTCGACGCGGCGTCGCAGGTGCCTGGGCATGCCGCGCACGTGGACCGCAACCCCTGGACCCTTGTGCTCCATGCGAACCGGACCGAGCGCACGCAGCCGCCGTTCGAGGCGTCGGGTCATGGTGCCGGCCGCCCGGGCTGCGGCGCGAGACCAGCGGTGCTCCGCGGGGCGCCCCGGGGGTCGCCGTTCCGCTCCATGGAGGCCGGCGAGCCAGATGCCATGGACGCCGACGAACCGGTCGAGCTCGCGCAACGGCCGGCCGGAGACGATGCCCACCAGCGTGTCGCTCCGCGCGGCGAGCCGCGCGAGCGAATGCCGCAACCCGCCGGACATTCGGACCGCGTCGGGGGTACGGGCGATCGGGACCAGCGTTCCGTCGAAGTCGAAGATGGCCACCAGACCCCGTCGCCGACGGGTCTCCAGCAGCTCCTTGCAGTCGAGGCGATCCATCATGGGAGGCAGCGGCAGACGATTTTACCAGCGCGCGTAACTCTTACCCGATCCCGGCGGCGGAGAAGCGACCTCGTTCGTGGCATATCCCGTGCTGATGCGGCCGGGGGTGCCATGGTCGGGGATCGCGATGTGCTCGGGCGTCGAGGGCGCCGGACGGCGTGGTGGGTGGTGCTGTCGCGCGGAGTTCTACAGACGTTCGTAAGGACGCCCTCGCTCGCCCGGGTACGCTTCCTCACGCGAACGCGGCTCATCGCGGCCAGCCTCATCCCCCCGAGCGTCATCGTGGCGCCGGCGGTCGCGACCTGGCTCCTTACGCTACGGGCGGGACGCGGTGCGTAGTTGGAGATCCTCGACGCAGCCGCTCCCCCGACGATGACACGCCCGGGGGTCATGATCGCCTGGGCGACCGTGTTGTCGGTCGTGATCGTCTCCGTGCTCCTCGTCGTCTGGCTGATCCTCGAGTACGCCGGCGGCGCCCGTTGATTCCGAGCCAAGACCGCACGCCTAACCGTCGCGTTCCGGTCCCCGCGTCTCGGAGACCGGAGCCACGTCCGTCATCTCGTCTCTCGGGCGGGAGGCAGCGTGATCTCGACGGCGGTCCCGCGGCCCTCCGCGCTCTCGATCGCGATGCGGCCGCCGTGGCGCTCGACGGCGGAGCGCACGATCGCCATGCCGAGGCCCGTGCCGCCGGTCTTGGTCGTGAAGAAGAGATCGAAGGCGCGCGCGCGCGTGGCCTCGCTCATGCCGCTCCCGGTATCGGCGACCCGGATGCGCACCGCGCCGTCGGCTCCGCGCTCGGTGCGCACGGTCAGCGTGCCCCCCGGCTTCATCGCCTCGACCGCGTTGACGATGAGGTTCATGACCGCCTTGTTCAGCTCGCGGCTGTCGAGCGGCATGAGGCCGAGCGTGCCCGCGAGCTCGCAGACGACGCGCAGCTCGCGCTCCGCGATCTTGTCCTGGACGAGCGCGAGGCACTGCTCGACGATCTCGTCGGGATCGGTCGGCTCCCGGCGCAGCTCGGCCGGCCGCCCGTAGGCGGTGATGTCGGAGACAAGCGCAGCGAGCCGATCGACGGCCTGATCGATGCGGCCGGCCAGGTCGACGCCGTGGCGGTCGTCGTGGCTGGCGAGACGACGGCCGACGAGCTCGGCGTAGATCTTGAGGCCGCCCAGCGGATTGCTGATCTCGTGCGCGACCTGCGCGGCCACGCGTCCGAGCGCGGCGAGCGCGCCGCTGCGCGCCCGCTCGAGCTCGAGCGAGCTCTTCAGCGCGATCGCGGCGTGCGCCGCGAAGAGCGCGAGCGACCCAAGGTCCTCGGAGGTGGGCACGACGGTGCCGCGCGTCTCGGCGACGAGCGCGCCGCGCAGCGCTCCCTCGACGCGCAGCGGAGCCGCCAGAACGGCACGGGCCTGCGCCTGCTCGACGATGCTCACCTCGCCGCGCTCCATCGCACGCTGGGCCGCGCTGGCGAGGTCGTCGTCGCCGCCGAGCGGCGTGCCGGCCGAGGCGCGGAGCACGAGGCGACCCGCGTCCTCGAGGAAGACCGCCGCGCGTTGCGTGGCCGTCGCGGCGATGGTCGCCTCGACCACGACGCGCAGGAGCCCGTCGACCGAATCGCCGGAGGCGAGGCTCGCCCCGAGCTTGGTGAGGAGCTCGCGATCGCGGGCCCACCGCCGCTCGGCGAGCGCGCGCGTCACCTTGCCGTGCAGCTCCTCGCGCACGAACGGCTTCGTCAGATAGTCGAAGGCGCCGTTGCGGATCGCTTCGACGGCGCCGTCGATGGAGGCGTGCGCGGTCATGATGAGGACGGGCAGGTGGGGCTGGCGCTCGCGCGCGAGGCGGAGGAGCGCCATGCCGTCGAGCGGCGCCATGCGGAGGTCGAAGAGCGCCAGGTCGAACGCCTCGCCCAGCATCTGCGGCACGTCGGCCGGCGCCGACGACGCGCAGACGTCGAGGCCCATCGACTCGAGCCGCATGGCGAGGACCTCCAGGATGTGCCGGTCGTCGTCGACCACCAGCACGCGCCGAGCGATCATGGATGCTGCTCCAGCTCGAGGTCGGAGTCCTTCAGGGTCTCGAGAGTCTGCCGCAAGCGATCCGCATCGGCGCCGAGTCGAGCCGCCTCCTCCTCGCAGCGGTCGGCTTCTCGCATGAGCATGCGCCAGGCGCGCGCCTCCCGGCCCCACGGCGTCTTCGGATACTCGGAAGCGACGCGGGCGAGGACCGTCTGTCCGGCCCGGCGATCGCGGATCGGGCTGCGCGGGTCGAGCCGCAGCGCGGCGAGCCCGAGGAGCGCGCGTGCGGCCGCGGGCTGACCCTGGTTCTCGCGCGCAATGCGCTCGTAGAGCGCCGCGGCCGTGGCGACGCGGCCGGCGCTCGACTCCGCGTCGGCCTCGGCGAGGAGCGCGTCCGCCGTCGGCGGCGGCGCCGCCGGCTCGGGCGATCGGAAGAGCGCGCAGCCGGCCGTCCCGACCAGGACGAGCACGAGGAGCCGGCGCCTCATGACGGGGCCTCCACGCGCGGCAGCGTGAGGGCGAAGCGGCTGCCGCGACCCTCGTCGGACTCGACGTGAACCTCGCCACGATGCGCCTCGACGATGCTCTTCACGATGGCGAGACCGAGGCCGGTCCCCGCCGGCGCCCCGGGGCCCTGCACGTAGGGGTCGAAGATGCGCGCCCGGACATCCGCCGGAACGCCGACGCCGCTGTCCTCGACCACGAGGGAGGCGCGTCCTCCCTCTTCGTGCACGCCGACGCGCACCGCGGCGCCCGCGGGCGAAGCCTTGATGGCGTTGCTCACCAGGTTCACGACCACCTCGACCAGACGCTCCTCGTCGCCGAGCACCCAGGGGTCGGCGCCGTTGCCCGTGTGGATCATGCGCACCTGCGTAGCCTCCGCCTGAGGGCGCAGCTCGTGCAAGGCACGCGCCGCGACGTCGGCGAGGCGGACGGGACGGCGCTCGAGCGGCTGCAGGCCTGCACGGAGGCGCGACAGATCGAGGATCCGGTTGACGAGGCGCAGGAGGCGATCGGTGCTGTCCCCGACGATGGCGACGAGCCGCTCCTGTCGGGGCGTGAGCGGTCCGGCGACGCGATCGGCCAGGAGGTGGGTGGCCTCGCGCATGGAGGTGAGGGGCGTGCGCAGCTCGTGGGACACGTGCGAGAACACCTGCTCCTTCAGTCGATCCGTCTCGCCCAGGCGCGCGGCCATGGCGTTGAAGGCCCGCCCGAGATCGCCGAGCTCGTCGTTGCGGTTCACCACCACGGGCTCGCTCAACTGCCCCTGTGCGAGCTGCGTGCTCGCCGTCGCCAGGCGGCGCAGGACGCGCGTCACGCGAACGGCGACGGTGATCGAGAGCACGAGGGCCAGGAGCGCCGTCAGCGGCAGGGCGACGAACACCGTCGTCCAGGTGCGCTGCTCCAGCATGGCGGCACGGGTCTGGGCCTGTTGGGCCGTGTGATCGATGGCGAGACCCAGCAGGCGGATCGAGCGCAGCATACGCTCGCCGGCGAGGCGTGCGACGCGGAGATCGGGTGGGCCGAGGGTCCGGAGGCGCGTCACCCCGTCCTCGGTCACCGAGACGAGGTCGCGATAGCGGCCGAAGATGTGACGGCACTTGCGCAGCATCTGGCGTTCGGTGGCCGTGGTGAGGGAATCGGCGAGCGTAGCCAGCTCGCGCTCGAGGTCGTCCGCGCGCGCGGTCCACAGGCTCTGGTAGCCGGGGTCGTGCAACAGGCTCCAGCGGGTATGGAGGCGAACCAGGGCCGTCATCGACTCGGTCGTCGCGGCGGTCTGCCGCAGGGCCGGCAGCGTCTCGCTCACGATCCGGCGGTTCGTCTGCACGACCCGGTTGACCGCGGAGAGGCTCCAGCCGGCGACCTCGATCAGCATGAACAAGGGCAGGAGCGAGGCCGCGAAGATCTTCGCCGCGAGACGCACTCGAGTCGCGTCTACGCGCGCCGGCTCCCTCCGGCAAGGACCAATCTCCCGCCGGCTGTAGAATCTACACTGCCCTGTAATTCGTCCAAGGTTCGGGGACCTACGGGCGGTAGCGGCGGGCGGGCACGATCCGTGCTGACGGGGCATGGTCTCGACGCATGCCGACGAGCAGCGCGATCGGCTGATCAGCCCGCAGATCGTGCTGCCCGAGCAGTTCTGGCGTCAGGCGCGCTGGGGCGCACGCGAGTCGAGCGTCCATCGCCTGATGCTCGGCATCCTGCGGGAGGCGGTCGAGCTGTACTGCAAGGCGTGCGAGCCGCGCAGCCGGGTGTCGACCCGGCTCTCGCGCGAGGTGCGCGCGTGGTTCGCGAGCCGCGAGCGTCGCTGGCTGTTCTCGTTCGAGCGCATTTGCGACGCGCTCGGCTTCGAGTCGGACTACATCCGCCGCGGTCTCGAGCGGCGGGTGGTGAGATTGGGCGGGTGCTCCCGGCTCCAGCGCTATGGAGGGCCTCCCGGGCCGCACCCGATCGAGCACGCGGGAGAGACAGCAGGTCGTTCCGCGGCGGCCGGCTAGGGGTCGCGTTTCACGCACGCCACGCGACCGGCCGGCCGCCGCGACGACGGTTGAGCGCCGTCCGAACGCCAGTGTAAACCACCCGGCGTGGAGGCTCGCATGGGAGAGATGCTCGCCGGCCGCGTTGCGGTGGTGACGGGCGCCGGGCGCGGCATCGGCCGTGGCGTGGCGCTCGGCCTCGCGGCGGCCGGCGCGAAGGTCGTGGTCAACGACTACGGCGTGAACCTCGACGGCTCCGAGCCGTCGTCGGGCCCGGCGTTCGACGTTGCGAAGGAGATCCAGGCTGCGGGCGGCGACGCCGTGGCGAGCGTCGAGTCGGTCGCCGCCTGGGACGGCGCGCGCCGCATCGTCGAGACGGCGCTCGAGCGGTTCGGCCGCATCGACGTGCTCGTCACGTGCGCCGGCATCATCCGTGACCGCATGGTCTTCAACATGAGCGAGGAGGAGTGGGACGCCGTTCTCGCCGTCCACTTGAAGGGCACCTTCAACTGCGTGCGCCACGCCTGCACCCACATGCGCGAGCAGCGCTACGGCCGCATCGTCACCTTCAGCTCCGGCGCCGCGCTGTTCGGGAATCCCGGCCAGGCGAACTACGGCTCGGCGAAGGGGGGCATCAGCGGCCTCACCAAGGTCGCGGCGCGCGACCTCGGACGCTACGGCGTCACGGTGAACGCCATCTGCCCGGTCGCGGGCACGCGCATGACGGTCACCGAGGCGTATCTGCGGGCGCGCGAGGTGCGCAAGCAGCAGGGCATCGTGCGCGAGGACCGCGGCACCGAGAACATCGAGCGACTCGACCCGGACGACGTGGCGCCGATGGTCGTCTACCTCGCCTCCGAGCGGGCGGGGAACGTGAACGGCCAGTTCTTCCTCTGCTACGGGAGCGCGATCGCGCTCCTCTCGCAGCCGCGCGCCGTGAAGACCCTCTTCAAGTCCACGGGCGTGTGGACGCTCGACGAGCTCGATCGTCTGGCGCCGTCCTCGATCCTGGCGGGGCTCGTGAACCCCGCCCCGGCGAAGGAGGCGTGACGATGGGCGCGCGACTCGCGGGCAAGGCGGCCGTCGTGACCGGCGCCGGGCGGGGGATCGGCCGGGCCGTCGCCGAGCTGCTCGCGGCCGAAGGGGCGGCGGTGGTCGTGAACGATCTCGGCGGCGGCATCGACGGGAGCGGCAACCAGTCGAGCGTCGCCGACGAGGTGGTCGCGGCGATCAAGGCGAAGGGCGGCATCGCGGTCGCCAACTACGACAGCGTGTCGGATTTCGCGGCGGCCGAGCGCATCGTCGGGACCGCCGTGAAGGAGTTCGGCTCGATCGACGTGCTGGTGAACAACGCGGGCATCCTGCGCGACCGGATGATCTTCAACATGCCGGAGGAGGACTGGGACGCCGTCATCGCCGTGCATCTGAAGGGCTCCTTCAACTGCACGCGCCACGCCGCGGGCCACATGCGCCGGCAGAAGAGCGGGCGCATCATCTCGATGTCGTCGACGTCGGGCGTGATCGGCAACCCGGGCCAGGCGAACTACGGTGCCGCCAAGGACGGCATCGCGGCGATGACCCGCGTCGTCGCGCGCGAGCTCGGGAAGTACGGCGTCACGGTGAACGCCGTCTGCCCCGGCGCGGCCACGCGCATGACGCAGACGGTGACCGACTCCGCGCGCCAGGCCCGCTCGAAGGCCGGGATCCAGACGCCGGCGGGACAGCCGGTCTTCCAGCTCCAGCACACCGGTCCGGAGAACGTCGCGCCGTGGGTCGTCTACCTCGCGACCGACGCGGCACGGGACGTGAACGGCCAGGTCTTCTTCGTGATGGGCGGCATCATCGGGCTCATGAACGAGCCTGCCCCGGTGCGCACGATCTTCCACGACGGGCGCTGGACGCCCGAGGAGATCGCCACCGTCTTCTCGCGCACCTTCGGCCAGGACCTGGTGAACCCCGCGCCGCCCAAGGACTCCGGGCCCGCGTGATGGAGCTGGCCGGCAAGCGCATCGCGGTGACGGGCGCGACCGGCTTTCTCGGCCGCTACATCGTCGACGTCCTGCTCGCGCGCGGGGCGCACGTGATCGGCGTCGTCCGCAATCCGGCCAAGGTGCCCGGGCTCGCCGCCAAGGGCGTCGAGCTCCGCCAGGCCGACCTCTCGGAGCGCGACCGCCTCGCGGCTGGCTTCGCCGGCGCCGACGCGGTGGTGTCGAACGCCGCACTGTTCGCTCTCGGCAACCAGCACTGGGAGGAGCACGAGCGCGCCAACGTCGAGGGCACGCGCAACGTCTTCGGCGCGCTCGCCGACGCGGGCGTGCGGCGCGTGGTCCAGGTGTCGTCGGTCGCGGTCTACGGGCTCTTCGCGCGCGGGCGTCTCGGCGAGGACGCGCCGCAGCTCACCGCCGGCGCGCGGCGGATGCCCTGGTCCGTCTATCCGATCTCGAAGGCGATCTCGGAGCAGGAGGCCTGGCGCCTCGCGCACGAGCACGGCCTCGCGCTCACGACCGTCCGCCCCTGCACCATCTACGGCGCCTTCGATCCGAACTTCACGCCGCTGTTCGGCTGGCTGGTCGGACTGCCGATCACGGTGATGCCGGCCGGCATGCGCATGTCCTTCGTGTACGCCGGCGACGTCGCCGAGGGGATCGCGCTCGCGCTCGAGCGCGACGTCGCGATCGGCCGCGCCTACAACCTCACGGGCGACGGGGAGACCGCGTGGGACCTCGCGCGGGCCTGGAAGGAGGCCGGCGGCCGCGCCGCGTTCCTCATGCTGCCGCTTCCGGTCCCGTTCGGGCCCAACTTCGATCCGGGTCGCGCCAAGCGCGAGCTCGGCTGGCGCACACGCCCCCTGGTGGACGCGCTCCGCGAGACGTTCCGGCTCGAGCGGGGCGCCTGATCCTCCCGCGCTGGGGAGGGGGCGGAGACGGGGCGGCCGCCCCGTCTCCGCTGGCGGGGTGTGACTCAGGAGGGAAGGGGTTCGGACTTCTTGGCGGAGACGGCCGGTGCGGCAGCCTCCTCTTCGCGGTTCGCTTCCATCAGGGCGCGCAGGATCCGCTCCATGACGGTGATCTCGCTGTTCATCGCCATGAGGCTGTCGAGCGTGCCGGCCCAGTTCTCTTCGGGGCCGCTGTTCCCGTTCGACAGGACGGCGAGATGGCGAGCGGTGGTCAGCACCGCGTCGGAGGCGAGCTTCAGGTGGACGGCAAGTTCGGTGAACGTTTCGCGGTCGATGATCATGTCGGGTCGCCCCTCTCTGAGGGTCCCACTAAGCGAAACGAGTGCCAGCGAGCGGCCGATGACGCCGCGCCGGCTCCGATCGGGATGACGCGGCGCACGGCCGCGCAGGCGGTCCGACTCCGTCCCGGCTTTCCCTGCGTTCTCGGTGGGTTGTCGGCGTCGAAAATTCGCGGCGTGGCGGACGCTGCAGCGCACGCGCGCACGCGAGCGCGCCGCGCGCGGGTGTTCCGGCGCGCCGGCGGCGAGCGCGCCCACGTTGCATTCCTGCTCTGCGGTGCACGCCCGCAAGACACTCCGGGCACGGCGCAAAGCGCATGCGCGGCGACCCGTGCTACGCGCGCCAGCTCGTCACGACGTCGGCCGCGATGCGGACGACCGGATGCGCGGCGGGGTCGTCGAGGGGCATCGCGCGATACGGGGGATAGCGCGCGCGCAGCAGCGCGAGTGCCGCGGCATGCTGCAACGGATCCTCGACCATCGTGGCGCGCCCGCGCACGAGCACCCAGGCAAGCCGCGTCCAGTCGTCGTCG
The DNA here is from genome assembly GCA_035577985.1 of Candidatus Eisenbacteria bacterium. Lineage (NCBI taxonomy): Bacteria > Candidatus Eiseniibacteriota > Candidatus Eiseniibacteriota bacterium. The sequence continues at coordinate 22,111 of DATJZY010000147.1, read as the reverse complement.
TAGTCGTCGACGACGAGCGCCGCGCGCGCGTTCGCACGGAGGTTGCGCAGGCGGAGCAGTTCGCGCGCGGGGCCGCGCTTCCGCTTCGCGTCGGCTACGAAGTAGAGCGCGTCGTCGTCGAGCGCATAGCAAACCGGAACGACGTGCGGCGCGCCGTCGGCCCCGGCGGTCGCGAGGTGACCCACGCGATGGGCCTCAAGAAACCGGCGCGTGTCCTCGGTCCAGGTCGCCATAGCGCACCTGCTGGCCCAGATATTCGGCGTGCGCCTCCGCGACGATGTCGCCGTATCGTCCCTCGTAGCGCGGCGAGAAGTGGAAGACGTTCAGCCGCCGCGCCCGCGCCGCGCGCGCGAGCGCGCCGGCCTGGCGGGCGGTCAGGTGATAGCGCCGCGTCGCCTGCTCGATGTCCTCGTCCAGGAACGGCGACTCGCAGAAGAAGACGTCGGCATCGTGGGCGAGCCGGATGATGCGCGCGGCGTTCGCCGGCGAGAACAGCGTGTCGACCGCGTAGGCGATCTTCTGGCCCGGCGTCACGTCGAGAAGCACCTCGCGGAGCGCCCCGAGCGGCCGTCGATCGCCGGGCGCCACCTCGATGGGTGTGTCGTCGGCGGCGCCCGCACGCACCGCGGTCTTGAGCACGTTCAGCCACGGGCCGGGCCGGAAGCCGCCCGCCTCGAGCGCGCCTGGCCGCACGTTCAGATGGGTCCGCTCGGTCACCGCATACGCCATTGAGACGATCCTGTGGTCGAGCGGCGCCGCCTCGACGCGGAACGCGGGGTCGGCGAGCACGACGCCGTCCGCGTAGGGCGACGTGCCGCGCGGCTCGCGCGCGAAGCGCCGTCGCGCCGCGAAGCGCGTGTGCGTGAGCTCGTCGTCACCGATCTCGGTGACGTCGATCGTGAAGACGTACTCGTCGGTGAGATTCCACGTGTAGCCGGCGAGCTTGCCCTGGACGCAGTCGGCGATCCCGGCGGGGCCGAACAGGCGCAACGTCGTGTCGCGCGCGAGGAACAGCCGCAGGAGCTGGTCGAACCCCATGAAGTGGTCCATGTGCGCGTGGGACACGAAGACCGCCTCGATCGGGAACAGCACCGGCGCCGGCGTCCGGTCGATGCGGCCGAGGTCGATCAGCAGGGCGCGACCCTGCCAGCGGAGCTGGACGAGGAGGGCGGGATCGCCCGTCTGCCCGTTCAGGAGCCGCGTGCGAAGGCTCGTCTTCGTCACGGGGCTCAGCCCTGGATCATGTGGAGCACTTCGGCCATGGCCTCCGCCATCATCTCCTGCATGATCTCACGCATCTGCTTGTCGGGGTCCTCGAGCTTCCCGACGAGCTTGGTGAGGATCGCGAAGTAGGCTTCCTTCGTCTCCACGGACATCGTCGCCGTGCGCTCCTCCATCGACTTCGCGAAACGGCGGTGCGAGGCGGCAATCTGGCGGTCCAGCTCCGTTTGGGCACGCGGGCTCATCGGCGACCTTCTAGCCGGGCCCTCCCGGGGGTTCAACGGACGCGGGGCGGTGTGGTACGCACCCACAAAGTGGTGGCCGACGTCGAGCCGATCTTTCTGTCCGTGCCGCGGCGCGAGATCGCGTACGTGAAGTTCGTGCTCGAGTCGTACGAGGGCGTCGCGGTCACGCGCACGCTCGACCGGCACGCCGCGCTCCTCGTGCTGCTGGTCGCGCCCGACTTCCTCGTGCAGGCGCGTGCGATCGTGGCCGCCCTCGCGCGCGAGGCCGGTTGCCGGGAGGTCGCGCGGCCGCCGGGGTTGCGCGACCTGCTCGCCGATGATGCAACGAGCGACACGCCAGAGGGGGGAGACACATGAACGCCGCACGTCCCGGACGTCTGCCGCTGCTGCCCACGGGGCCGCGCGAGGAGCTCGTCATCGAGGCGGCGCACCTGATGCGCGACCGCCTGCTCGTGCACGAGGTCTGGGAGCGGATCGGCTTCGACGTCGACGCGTGGGTCGCCTGGTCGCTGGCGACGCCCTTCATGGGTGGCTTCCGCCAGATCCTGTTCTCGAAGATCGTGCCGAACCTGCGGCGGCTCGGGCTCCTCACGCCGCGGGTACGCGCCGCCTTCGAGAAGATCGGCGTTCTGCAGTTCGAGCATCTGCCGGATTCGACCCAGGACGAGAGCGTCCAGCTCCCGCCCATGATGGCCGAGTTCTTCTCCGGCATGGCGCAGGCGAACGCCGCGGGCTGAGCGGGTGCCGCGCGCCGTCCTCTTCGACCTCGACGACACGCTCATCGACTACAGCGGCGCCGTCGAGGCGTGCTGGGACCGCGCGTGCGCGCTGGCGGCGCAACACGGCCTCGACGTGGCGGCGGTCGCGCGCACGGTGCACGACGTCCGGCGCTGGTTCTGGGCCGATCGGGAGCGGCACGCGCGCGAGCGAACGGACATGCTCGGCGCCTGGACGAAGATCGTCGCGATCGCGCTGGGTCGCCTGGGGCACGCGTCCGATGCGCTCGCCGCAGCCGTCGCATCCGACTTCGCCGTGCGGCGCGAGGCGGCGACGACCCTCTTCGCCGACGTGATACCGTGCCTCACGGCGCTGCGCGCGCGGGGCGTCGCCGTCGGGTGCGTCACCAACGGCGACGCGCGCCTGCAGCGCGCGAAGCTCGCGCGCCACGGGCTGGCGGCCCTGTTCGACGCGATCGTGATCGAGGGCGAGTTCGGCGCGGGAAAGCCCGACCCCGCCGTCTACCGCCACGTGCTGGGCGCGCTCGGCGCCACGCCCGGCGAGGCCACGATGGTCGGCGACAACCTCGAATGGGACGTCGCAGGCCCGCTGCGGCTCGGGATGAACGGCGTGTGGATCGATCGCGGCGGCAGCGGTCTCCCGCCCGGCGCGAGCGTCCGGCCGACCCGCGTCATCCGCTCGCTGGCGGAGCTCTAGGAACCGATCCAAGACTACGTCTTGGATCGGGACCGGACGCGAGAGTGGAGCGCTCGGTGGCACGCGCGACCGGCATGCCGCGGCCGGCCAAGCCGGCGCGGCAGGCGGGCAACGCGCGAGGGGTCGCGTGCGTCGGCGTCAGGGGCGGGCGCCTGTAGCGCTCGCGCCTCCAACCCCGCGGTGGAGCGGAGCCGGCACGTCGTCCCGGTTCCGCCGTCCGCGCGTCCCCGATCTGCCGCGCCGGCTTGGCCGGCCGCGGCATGCCGGTCGCGCGTGCCTCTGACGCCACACTCTACGGTTCTCCCCGACCCAAGACGAAGTCTTGGGTCGGCGTACTCTAGGCCGGCTCGCCGGGTGTGACCTCGGTCGTCTCGGTCGCCGGCGCCGGTCGCGCCACCACGTAGGCGACGCCGATCGAGAGGATGTAGAGGATCAAGAGTGGCGTCGCCATCAGCATCTGCGACGCGACGTCCGGGCCCGGCGTCAGGACCGCCGCGACGACGAAGATGGTGACCACGGCGTAGCGCCACCAGGTGAGCAGCGTCCGGTGCGTCACGAGACCCAGGCGGGCCAAAAAGAACGTCACGACCGGCAGCTCGAACGTGACGCCGAAGGCGAGCAGCATGCGCGACGCGAACGACAGGTACTCGCTGATGCGGATCTGCGCCGCGACGCCGATCGACGAGAACTCCTTCAGGAAGAACTCGAACGCGACCGGGAAGACGAGCCAGTAGCAGAACGCGGCGCCGCCGATGAAGAAGATCGACGCCGCGATCGAGAACGGAAGGGCCACGCGCCGCTCGCGGTCGTAGAGCCCGGGCGCGACGAACCGCCAGGCCTGATAGAAGATGAATGGGCTCCCGAGGAACAGGCCGCCGATCATCGCGACCTTCAGCTTCGTGAAGAACGCTTCGGTCAGCCCCGTGCCGATGACGAGCGACTGGTCGGGACGCAGGCGGGCCAGCGGCGCGAGCAGGAACGCGACGAGCGGCTCGATCACCAGCCAGCACACGCCGCCGCCGACGGCGAGCGCGAGGAGGGCGCGGATGATGCGGGTGCGCAGCTCCTCGAGATGCGCGGTGAGCGGCATCCGGACGTCGGTCTCGGGACCCATGCGCGCGCGCCGCGACTAGCTCTCGGTCGTGGGGGGCTTCTCGGTGCTGCGGGCTGCCGCCGCGGTCTTCGCGCGGCGCGCGGCATCGTCCTCGAGACGCATCTGCGTCTGGAACTCCTCCATGATGTCGGTCGACTGCCGCCGGAACTCCGCGACCGCCTTGCCGAGCGTGCGTGCGAGGTCGGGGAGTCGCTTCGGCCCGAGCACCACCAGCGCCACCACCAGGATCACGAGCAGCTCGGGCATCCCGATGCCGAACATCGATTCGAGGCTATGGGATGCCTTCCGGGGTGTCAATCCGCGCGCACGCTCGCTATGGTGCGCGCGATGGCCGGCGGCACCGGGCTCATGTTCGACGACCGCATGCTCGCGCACGATCCGGGACGCGGTCACCCAGAACGCCCCGATCGACTGCGCGTCCTGCACGACCGTTGGCGGGATGCGGCGGGTTTTCGACGCATCGGCGCGCGCCTCGCCACCGAGGACGAGATCGCCCGCGTCCACGACCCACGGCACGTGGAGCTGGTTGCGTCGACGGCGGGGCACTCGCGCGTCGTCTTCGACGCCGACACGAGCACGTCGGCGGAGTCGTACGGGGCGGCGCGGCTCGCGGTGGGTGGCGTCGTCGACCTGTGCACCGCCGTCGTCGCCGGCGAGGTCGACAACGGCTTCGCGTTCGTCCGGCCGCCGGGCCATCACGCCGAGCACGGACGGGCGATGGGCTTCTGCTTGTTCAACAACGTCGCGATCGCCGCCGCGACGCTGCGCGCACACGGCCTCGCGCGCGTCGCCATCGTCGACTGGGACCTCCACCACGGCAACGGGACGCAGCACCTGTTCGAGGACGACCCGAGCGTCCTCTACGTCTCGACGCACCAGTATCCGTTCTATCCCGGCACGGGCGCCGCCACCGAGGTCGGACGGGGGGCGGGGGCGGGGCGGACCCTCAACGTGCCCCTGCCCGCCGGATTCGGCGACGGCGAGGTGTCGCGCGCCTTCGACGAACTCGTGCTGCCGGTCGCGCGGCAGTTCCGACCCGACTTCGTGCTCGTCTCGGCCGGCTTCGACTGCGACGGACGGGATCCGCTGGGCGGCCTCGATCTCACGCCCGCGGGGATTGCGATGATGGCGCGCGCGTGCCGCCGCCTGGCCGACGAGACCGCGGGCGGTCGCATCGTCGCCGTGCTCGAGGGCGGCTACGATCTGGGCGCGATCGGTGACGGCGTCGCCGCGGTGCTCGGCGTGCTGCGCGGCGCAGATCGCGCCGACCCGCTCGTCACCGGCGACGCGCGCCGCGCCGACGGGCTCGTCACCCGCGTTCGCACTGCGCAGTCACCGTTCTGGACAGTGTAGCCGACCCGCGACTTCGTCTCGGGTCGGGCGCGTGCTGTGTGACGTCGGTGGTACGCGCGGGCGGCATGCCGCGGCCGGCGAAGCCCGGCGAAGCCGGCGGCAACGCTTGGCACGCGCGTAGCGAAGAGGCGACGCGCGGCGAGCGTCATTCGTCGTAGTCGTACTCGTCGTAGCAGATGCGGGGGTTGTAGTAGGGGGAGAACGGGTTGCAGTAGGGATCGTCGTAGTAGGAGGGGTAGTAGGGATAGAAGGGCGCGCCGTAGATCACGACGTTGCTCCAGCCGCCGCCGTGGAAGCAGTTCGGGCCGTGGTGGAAGTGGTTGCCTGCCCAGCGACCGTTCCAGCCGCCGCCGGCCCAGCCGCCGGGAGGTACGCGCCCCGGTCCGCGGAAGCCGCTGCCGACGGGGCCGCGCCCGACGCTTCCACGACCGCCCATGCCGGCGCCGCCGCCGACCATACCGCCGCGTCCGCCGACCATGCCGCCGCCGCCCGGTGCGCCCATCATGCCGCCGCCGGGAGCGCCCATCGTGCCGCCACCGCCGTGCCCGCCGACCATGCCGCCGCCGACGCCGCCGAAGCCGCCACCCCCCGCGTAACCGCCGCCGAATCCGCCACCTCCGCCGCCGCCGCCGCCTCCTCCTCCTCCTCCATGTCCGCCACCACCACCCATGCCCGCGCCGAGCGCGGGCGAGCAGTGGAGCGAGAGCAGGAGCGCGGTCGCCAGGATCGCAGCGCGTGGCCCGCGGCTGCGGCGGATCGGCGACCGGTGGATCGCCGCGAGCATCACGCCCCGACTGTGGGCGCGCCGCACGGCGACGTCAAGGGGTTTTTGGCCCGTCAGTCGGCGCCGGGATCGTTGCTGACGTCGGTCGGCACGGGCGGCGGGGCCTCGCCCTCCTCCTCGGGGGCCGCGACGTGCGTGTATTCCGACGGCTCCGTGCCGGCGATGAAGACCTCGAGGAACGACGGTCCGCCGGGCACGGCGCGGAGCCCGGTGTCGGGATCGATCTGGACCATCGCGACGCCGTTCGGCACGTCGAAGTCGATGACCGGCCGATCGGCGAGCGCCTCCTTCATGAACGCGGTCCAGATGGGGCACGCCGCGACGCCGCCCGTCTCGTGGGAGCCGAGCGAGCGCTCGGAGTCGAAGCCGACCCAGACCCCCGCCAGGAGGTCGGGCGTGAAGCCGACGAACCACGCATCGTGTGTGTCGTTCGTCGTGCCGGTCTTGCCGGCGACCGGACGCTCGAGCTCCTTCGCCTTCTGACCGGTACCCTTCTGCACGACGGACTCCATGAGGTTCGTCACGACGTACGCGGTGGAGGGCTCCATCACGCGCTCGAAGTGCGGGCGCGTACCGCCGAAGTCGATCGGGTTGCCGTCGGCGTCGGTCACGCCCGTGATGAAGATCGGCTCGAAACGCTTGCCGAGGGTCGCGAACACGCCGTAGGCTCGCACCATCTCGAGCGGCGTCACCTCGGCCGAGCCGAGTGCGATCGAGAGGTTGCGCGGCAGCGGTTGCTCGAACCCGAAGCGCTGCAGGTAGCGACGCGTGTAGTCGATCCCCATCTTGTCGACGAGCCGCACGGTCACCGTGTTGAGCGAGCGCGTGAGCGCCCAGCGCAAGCGGGTCGGGCCGTAGTACTTGTCCTTGAAGTTGTGCGGCGACCACGTCTGGTTGCCGAACGAGAACGTGATGGGGCCGTCGAGCACGACCGACGCGGGCGTGAAGCCGTGCTCCATCGCCGCGGCGTAGATGAAGGGCTTGAACGACGAGCCGGGCTGGCGGCGGGCCTGCACGGCGCGATTGAAGTGGCTGCGGCCGAAGCTGTAGCCGCCCACCATCGCCTTCACCTGACCCGTGTAGGGATCGATCGAGATCAGCGCGCCCTCGACCTGCGGGTCCTGATCGAGAGCGAACCGGGCAGGCGTCCCGGCCGGTGTCGGATCGCCGAGCGTCACCGAGACCACGTCGCCGACACGGAACGTCGACGGCGACAGGCGCGTCTTGTTCCACGCCATGGCGGTGGCCGGAACGACGCCGGTCTCCCACGGCGTGCGGACCTCGAGGCGATCCGGACGCACCGCCAGGACGACGGCGTTGCGCCGCGCATCGTCGGCCGAGCGGTTCGCCGCCTGCTTCTTCAAGTAGCCGGCGATCTCTTTGGGCTCGAGATGCGTCACCGGACCGCGGAACCCCTGTCGCGCGTCGAGCGCACGGAGGCCCTCCTGCAGCGCCTTCTCCGCGGCTTCCTGCTGGTGGAGATCGACGGCGGTGTGCACGCGGAGGCCCAGCTGCGCCGCGGCCGGTCCGTAGCGATCTTCCAGGAGCCGGCGCACGTGCTCGACGTACCAGGGCGCGGCGAGGTAGGAGCCGCCCGCTTGCCCCGAGGCCAGACGGAGCTGCTCGTCGAGCGCCACCGTGTACTGCTCCTTGTTGACGAAGCCCTCGGCGAGCATGCGCTCGAGCACGTAGTGCTGTCGCGCGAGCGCCTTCTTCGGCTGGCGGAACGGATCGTAGTCGCTCGGCTTCTGCGGGAGGCCCGCCAGCATCGCCGCTTGCGCGACGGTGAGGTCCTCGACGTCGACGTCGAAGTACGTGCGCGCCGCCGCCGCGATCCCGTACGCCCCATGCCCGAGGTAGATCTGGTTCAGGTAGAGGTAGAGGATGTCGTCCTTGCTGAGCTTCGTCTCGAGGCGCAGCGCCAGGACGGCCTCGCGGATCTTGCGACGGATGGTGCGCTCGGGCGTGAGCAGGAGCGCCTTCACGACCTGCTGCGTGATCGTGCTGCCACCTTGCTTCACGCCCTTCGAGGCGACGTTGTTCACGAACGCGCGGGCGATGCTGACCGGGTCGATGCCGCGATGGCGGTAGAAGTCCGCGTCCTCGGCGGCGAGGAACGCGAGCCGCACGTGCATGGGCACGCGCGCGAGTGGCACCAGGTAGCGGCGCTCGACGTAGAACTCGCCGATGAGCGTGTCGTCGTCGGCGAACACGCGCGTCGCCGTCGGCGGCTGATACCGCAGGAGCTGGTCGACGGGCGGAAGGTCGGAGGTGAGCTCGTTGTAGAGGATGACGGCAGCCACGCCGCCGGCGAGCAGCCCCGCCACCACGCTCCACCGCACGATCCGCCCGAAGACCCCAGTTGGCCGGGCTTTGCGCGCCATCGTTGTGCTCGGCACGTTACCGGCTCGGCCGTACCCCGGCAAGGACGGTCGACTTTGGGTCGGCGAGTCGCTACGAGTGCGCGCTCGGGAGCAGCCGGTGGTCAGAGTTCCTCCGCTCGATCTCGTCGCGCAGGCGCGTACGCTCGGCCCCTCGCTGCGCGAGGCCGTGGAGCGGGTGCTCGCCGATCAGCAGTGCATACTCGGGCCCCACGTCGAGCGCTTCGAAGCGGCGATGGCCGCCTACTGTCGAGTGACCCACGCGATCGGCGTCGGATCGGGGACCGACGCGTTGCTGCTGGTGCTCGCGTCCCTCGGCGTCGGCCCGGGAACGCTGGTGGTCACGACCGCGTTCACGTTCTTCGCGACCGGCAGCACCATCGTCCGGCTCGGGGCACGTCCGCTGTTCGCGGACATCGACCCGCAGACGTTCAACCTCTCCCCGGTGTCGGTCGCGGCCGCCATCGCGGCGGCGCCCGAGCGCGTCGTCGGCATCGTCCCGGTCCATCTCTACGGCCGCCTCGCCCCGCTGGACGCCATCGGCGCCGTGGCCGAACGCCACGGCCTGTGGGTGGTGGAGGACGCGGCCCAGGCGGTCGGCGCCCGGCGCGCCGGGCGGATGGCAGGGACCTTCGCGCGCGCGGGGTGCCTGTCGTTCTACCCGACCAAGAACCTGGGGGCGCTCGGCGACGGCGGCATGGTGCTGACGGACGACGAGGCGATCGCCACGTTCGTCCGCCGCGACCGCCATCAGGGCCAGGTCGATCGCTACCGCCACGAGAGCCTGGGGCTCTGCTCGCGCCTCGACGCCGTGCAGGCCGTGGTGCTGGAGGCGAAGCTCCCGCACCTTGATGCCTGGAACGCGCGCCGCCGTGCGATCGCCGCCGCATACGACGAGCGGCTCCGCGCCGCCGGCGTCGCGGGCGTGCCCGACGCGCCGATCGTCCTGCCGGGCGCGGCCGGTGAGGACCACGTCGTGCATCAGTACGTCGTGCGCGCGCGGCGGCGCGACGGGCTCCTCGCCCACCTCCGCGACGCAGGCGTCGGCGCTCAGGTGTACTACCCGGTGCCGCTCCATCTGCAGCCGCCGATCGCCCCGCGATGCGTCACGCCGGTACCGCTCGACGAGACGGAGCGCGCCGCGCGCGAGGTCCTGGCGCTGCCGGTCTATCCGGAGCTGACACCGGCCCAGATCGACGCCGTGGTGGCGGCGGTGCGCTCCTTCTACTGAGTCGACGCTGCCAGCAAGCTGGCCCGATCGCGCCGACGATACGTCATTGTGGCTGGCGCGGACTCCCGCTAAGCTCGGCGGGCGATGAAGCCGGATGCTCGCAAGGCCGCCGGCGAGGGGGCCAAGAAGGCGAAGGCCGCCGCCAAGCCTCGCGGCTCGCACGGGTTCCGTGTCCTCGCGGACGTGACGGCGATCAGCGCCGACACCGAGGACCTCCAGGACCGGCTCCAGCGCTTCGTCGAGCTGATCGCCGAGCGGACCGAAACGGACGTCTGCTCGATCTACCTCTTCGACGAGCGGACGCAGGTCCTGACGCTGGCGGCCACGACGGGCCTCGAGCGCAGCGCCGTCGGCAAGGTGACGATGGCCCTGGGCGAGGGCCTCACCGGCATGACGCTCGAGAAGCTCGAGCCGGTGATGGTGGTGGACGCGTTCGCCCATCCGCGCTTCAAGTACTTCCCGGAGACCGGCGAGGACCGCTTCCATTCGTACGTCGGCGTACCGCTGGTCGACGGCGGCAAGCCCCTCGGCGTGCTCGTCGTGCAGACGCTCCGCCGGCGGAAGTTCACCACGCGCGAGATGGAGCTCCTGCGCACGATCGCCACCTCGGTGAGCCAGGCGGTGGTGCAGGCGCGGCTGGTCGAGGACCTGCGGAGCAAGGAGCAGGAGCAGCGGGCGTTCCGCCAGCGCATGGTCGCGGCCATGAAGCGCCTGCAGGCGCTCCACAAGACGATCGGCGACTCGGAGCGGATCGAGCGCCGCCGCCAGAAGCACGCGCGCCTGGACGGGCTCCCGGCGGCGCCGGGCTACGGCGGCGGGCGTGCCCATCTCATCCAGCCGCCGGTCAGCTTCAACGTCGTCGTCGATCAGGCGGGCGAGGGCGTCGCGGCCGAGCGGAAGCGGTTCGCGCGCGCCGTCGCCGCGTCGGTCGCCGAGGTGAAGACGCTGAAGGCCCGGCTCGAGAGCCGCCTGCCCGAGTTCGACAGCGGCATCATCGAAGCCTACCGGATGATGCTCGAGGATCGCGGCTTCCTCGACAAGGTCGAGGGCCACATCGAGGACGGCCTCGGCGCGGAGAGCGCGCTCAAGCGCGTGGTCGACGAATACGTCGAGACGTTCAGCGCGATGTCGGACGCCTACCTCCGCGAGCGCGCGACAGACGTGAAAGACGTGGGCCTCCGCCTGCTGCGCAACCTCCTCGGCATCGACGAAGCCGAGCGCGCGCTCGAGCGCGATACCGTGCTCATCGCCGACGAGCTCTCGGTGTCCGACCTCTCTCTCATCGATCACGCGCACCTGAAGGGCATCGTCATGGCGACGGGCGGCGTCACGTCGCACGCGACGATCCTCGCCAAGTCCTTCGAGATCCCGACGGTGGTCGGCGCCGAGCAGGCGCGCGACCTCGTGCACGAGGGGGACGCCGTCATCGTCGACGGGAACTCCGGCGCGGTGTTCGTGAACCCGACGCCCGAGGTGGCGCGCGAGTACGAGCGCCTCGACCGCGGCTACCGGGCCTTCAACCGCGAGCTGGACGCCATGCGCAGCCTGCCTGCCGAGACGGGTGACGGCCGGCGCGTGAACCTCTACGCCAACATCGGCCTCATCGCCGACCTGCCGCTCGTCCACCGGCACGGCGCCGACGGCGTCGGGCTCTATCGCACCGAGTTCCCGTTCCTCACCTACCGCGACTTCCCGACCGAGGACGAGCAGTACAAGGTGTACGCACGCGTCGTGCGCGGCATGGAAGGGCAGCCGGTGACCATTCGCACGCTCGACATCGGCGCCGACAAGTATCCCAGCTATTTGAAGTTCACGCGCGAGGACAACCCGTTCCTCGGCTGGCGATCGATCCGCATCTCGCTCGAGCTGCCGGAGGTGTTCAAGACGCAGCTCCGCGCGATCCTGCGGGCGGGTGCGCTCGGGCGGGTGCGCCTCCTCTTCCCGATGATCTCGAGCGTGACGCAGATCCGCCGCGCGAAGGAGCTGCTCGAGGAGGCGAAGGACGAGCTGCGACAGGCGGGCTGCGAGTTCGACGCCGCGATGCCGGTCGGCATGATGGTCGAGGTGCCGTCGGCCGTCGCGCTCGCGTCGCACCTGATTCGCGAGGTCGACTTCTTCTCGATCGGCACCAACGACCTGATCCAGTACCTGCTCGCCGTCGACCGCAACAACCACAAGGTGGCCGAGCTCTACGAGGAGCTGCATCCGGCCGTCCTGTCGGCCATCGACGACACCGTGCAGGCCGCGCGGGGCGCCGGGAAGTGGGTCGGCATGTGCGGCGAGATGGCGTCGAACCCGCTCTGCACGCTCATGCTGCTCGGCCTCGGCCTCGACGACCTCTCGATGCAGCCGCTCTACATCCCGGTCGTGAAGCGCATCGTCCGCTCGGTCTCCTTCCGCGAGGTGCAGGCGCTCACGCGCGACGTTCTCTCGCTCTCGACCGTCGATGAGGTGAAGTCACGTCTCTTCGACGGTGCCCGGCGGCTCGGGATCATCGAGCTCGTCGAGATGTATCATTAGACAGGCGCCGGGACGGATTGTAGAGAGGCGCCCCATGCGGGCGGGGAAGACGTGGCGGCGGCTCGGCGCGATCGCGCTCCTCGCCGTGGTCGGCGCGTGTCGCCGGGGTCCCGACGAGGCGCCGTTCGAGCCCTACCTGGTCGTCTGGGCGGGCGACGCCGATCGCAAGGACAGCGACTTCCTGGCGGTGATCGCAGCCAACCCGTCGTCCTGGAAGTATGGCCACGTGCTCGCGACGGTCCCGGTGCGATCGACCGGCAACGAGCCGCAGGACCTGAACGAGACGTTCCGCTACGACGGCCGCGTGTTCGCGAGCGGCACGCTCACGAACCGCGTCTTCACCTTCGACCTCCGCGATCCCACGGGGCCGAAGCTGGTCGGGACGACCGACCTCACCAGTCGCCGCTACTGGGCGCCGCGGGCCATCGTGTCGCTCTCGAACGGGCGGGTCGCGGTCGCCTGCCCCGATCGGGCGCATCACATCGGACTGCCGCGCGAGGTCACGGGGGCGCCCGGCGGCCTCGTCGAGCTCGACGCGAGCGGGCGCGTCATGCGCGAGGTCTCGGCCGGCAGCGACGAATCGCGCGGCTACGTCGTCGCTCCGACCGGCGCGACGATCGCGCCGTCGCTGAAGTTGCTGGTCACCACCAGTCAGGCGCACGGCTTTGCCGCCTCGGCGCGTGGAGAGCTGGTGCCCGGGATCACGGTGCAGACCTGGAAGGTCCCCGAGCTGAAGCTGAAGAGCACGGTCGTGCTCGAGGCCGGACCGCGCGGCGAGGAGAACCTGGGTCCCGCGGTGCCGCGCGCCATGCGGAAGCGTCCCTACGTGTACGTGGACACGTACGAGGGCGGCGCCCTCTACGTCTCGGACTCGCTCGGGATGGCCGACTCGGCGTTCCGCCTCGCGTTCGACTTCGGCGCGGGCAGCTATCCCAGCGGCGCGGCGGTCTCGCCGAACGAGCACTTCTACGTGACGGCGCTCGCGGGCAAGCACCAGGTCGTCTCGCTCGATCTCACGAGCCCGTTCTCGCCGCGGCTCGCGTCGACCGTGCGCCTCGATCGCGATCCGGGGTCGGACAAGAGCAGCCGGCCGCGCGCCGGGGGACCGTCGGCGCTCGCCATGGCGAGCGACGGCGGCCGGGTCGCGGTGGCCGACTACACGATCGACGTGCCGACCGCGCGTCGCGACGGGGATCACCGCGTCTACATGCTGCGTCTCGACGACGAGACTGGCGAGCTGCGGGTCGACGGCTCGTTCACGGACGAGAACACGGACGAGGTCGGCATCGATTTCAACCGCACGAAGTGGCCGCACGGTGCGACCGGGCCGGCGCGCCCGCGCGGCCTCCTCTTCGTCGCCGAGCCGCCCGCGAGGGACTGAGCCGTGACCATCCGGCCGCTCGTCAGCACCGACGTCGACGCGGTCGCGGAAGCGGACTTCGCCGCATTCCACGACGTGGCGCTGCGTCACGGCCTGCCGCCGGTCGTGGGCGCGGTCCGCGACAGTCGCGACTACGTGCGCCGCCTGCTCCTCGCCGATCCGCTGGGTGGCTTCGTCGCCACCGAGGGTGAGCGCATCGTCGGTCACGCGTGGGTGCACGTGCGCGGGCCGATCGCGACCGTCGGCCCGATCGCGGTCGAGCCGGCGTCACAGAGCCGCGGCGTCGGTCGCGCGCTGCTCGCGCGTTGCCTCGAAGCCGCGGCCCGTGCGGCGCAAGTGCGCCTCGTGCACGAGAGCTTCAACGTCCACTCGCTCGCGCTCTACCTCGGCGCCGGGTTTCGCGTGGTGGCGCCGCTGCTCGAGCTCACGCTCGCCGAAAGTCGAGACGTCCAGGCGACCGCGGTCCCGGAGGGCACCCAGGTGCGGCCGGCCGTCGCCGACGATCAGGCCCGCATCGTCGCGCGCGACGCGCGCGGCTTCGGCACGTCGCGCGCGCAGGACGTCGAGCGCTACCTGCGCGCGGGCCGCGGCGTGGTGGCGGAGCGGGGCGAGGCGCTCGCGGGCTACGCCCTGGGCGGGTTCGGGTACCTCGGATCGGCCGCCGCCGACGACCCACAGCTGGTGCTCGCGATGCTCTCGCGGCTCGCGGCCGAGCCGTCGCTGCGGGTGGGGGTGCTGCGCACGATGGTCGGCGCGACCGATCGCCGGCTGGTCGACGGCTTGCTCGAGCTCGGCTTCCGCCTCTTCCGCGCGTGCCACTACATGGTGCGGGGCGGCGGGACGGCCCCGCCCGCCGGCTACGTTCTCATGAGCGGCGACTTCATGTGAGGCGACGCCGCGTCGCGGTGCAAGGCCCCGCCATGCAGGGGCTCAGAATGCGAGCTCGAGCGCTTCGAGGTTGACGAGCCCGGTGACCGAGCAAGTCGTGGTGTTCGGCGGTGCCGAGAAAGCAACCGTGCCGCGCACTAGGAGCGACGACGAGACGACGTCGCCCAGGCCCGACGCCGAGGCGACGAAGCTGACGAGGCCGGTCGCCGTCTGCGATCCCACCGCCGAGCGGTCGGAGGCGAAGCCCACCACGACCGTCCGCCCGCCGTTGTTCGGCACCTGGAAGCTCGCGCACGGCGTCAGGGCCGAGAACGGCAGGGCACCGTGCTCCACCTCCTGGGCGGTGATGCGGTAGAGGTTCACGAGGCCGGTGGATCCGCTGTCGGTTCCGGCGGCGAACAGCACGCTCCCGTCCGGATGGATCTGGAACGTGTCGGTGATGTCGGGCGAGAAGAAGATCGACGTCGGCCGGATCTGCCACAGCCCGCCGGACTCGAAGGCCGCGAACGTCCTGGCGCCGTCGGGGGTGATCTCGAGCTGCTGCACGGGATCGAGGTCGTCGCAGTCGCCGAGACCCTCGAGCGCGTCGATCCGCGTGGTCACGACCTGCGTGCTGCCGCTGTTCTTGTTGATCTTGATGAGCGCCTCCCGCTCGGAGCGGAAGCAGTTCCCCATGTCGGGCACGTTGTGGAACTCGGGCACGTAGAGCTGCCCGCCCTGACCGGCCGGGAAGCCGTCGCACGCGATGTGGCCGGTCTCTGTCGTGGTCCGGTCGAGGATCTCCTTGTGCGTGACGCCGCCGTTCGCGTCGAGATCCATCCGCATGACCGTGACGGCCCGCTCGGTCTCGGCCGACGGATCGGGCTCGGTGAACGTCCCCTCGTCGGAGATGAGGTAGAGGCTCTGCCCGTCGCTGCACAGGTCGACCGGATCGAAGAGGGTGTACGCCGGACAGAAGCTGCCCGGGCAATCCGCCGGCATCGCGCACGGCTGACCCACGTTCATTCCCGACGGACAGGTGGACGTCGCGGAGCACGAGCCGCCGACCGCCGCGCAGTCCTGATCCTTCACGCAGAAGTCCCCGGTGCCGAGGCCGTTGCCAGGCACGACGCAGGTGTGGACGCCGTTGTCGGCGAAGAACCGGGTGCCGTCGGGCATGTAGCCGAACGTGCCGAGCCCGAGGAGCCCGGCCGCGATCTCGGTGAAGAAGACGGGATCGGCGGCGAGCGTCGGGCCGTTGCCCGGCGCGCTGCCGCCGTAGCCGTGCGCGAGGAAGCTCACCGCCTGTCGATTGGAGGCGGCGGCGACGAGGCTCACGCGCGAGTCCTGATGGCCGGACCCCGACGGTGTGAACGTGAGGGTGAGGTCACGCGTCTGGCCCGGACCCAGGCTGACGCTCGTCTCGGAGAGCTGGAACTGCGGATCGATGCTCGCGAGCTCGATCTTCACCTGGCTGGTGTCGGTCTCGTCGGTGTTCTTCACCGTGATGGTCCGCGAGCCGCTCGCCGACGGCGCCACCGCTCCGAACTCGAGGACGCCGGCACTCTCGACGCGGAGCACGCCCGCCGTCTTGCCGGGATCGAGCTCGGGAATGGCCTGGAGGACGAGCTCGGAGGGCGGGCTCGACGCCTGGCCGTCGGAGACGGTGAGGGTGACCTTCACGTCGCCCGTCTGGACGTCGAAGACGTGCTGCGGATCCGCCTCGGTCGACGTCGTACCGTCGCCGAAGTCCCAGAAGTAGGTGAGGTCGTCGCGCTCGGGATCGGTGCTGCCCTTCGATCCGGTGAACTGCACCGGGATGCCGGGCACGATGATCTCGGTGTCCGCGTCCGCTTGCGCGGTGGGAGCCGTGTTCGGGCCCTCGATGGCGGCGAACCGGACACGATCGGTGTCGCGGATGCGCCCCGTCTTGCTGCCCTGGAGACGCTTGGCGAGGATCGCGAGACGGAGGTGGTTGCGCGGCCGGCGGCCGAGCTTCACTTCCTCGGGCGGGATCGTCGCGCGCACGCCGATCTGCTGCCCTTTGTCGTTGAAGATGGGCTTGAAGTCGGGCGTCGTGTCCGAGCGTCCCACGCGGGCATGGAACGAGCTCGCCTCGGCCGGCGTGAAATCGGAGAGCTTGCCGAACAGCACGATGACGTTGACGAACGGGTGCGCGATGGCGGGCTCGCCACGCACCGGCGTCACCACCGTGAGGAGGTTGTTCTTGAGCAGCTTCGCTTTCGCCGCGCCTGCGTCGCCCGTAGGCAACACGAGTCCCAGGAGGGCGAGCAGGAGGATCCGGACCATTCGGCCGTCGAGCGTACGCGCTCCGTCGTACTTTGCAACGACAAAGTTTCGACGCTCACCCGCGGGGAGGCCGATAGTACCTTCGGGCGCAGGTCGGGCGCGCGCGCCAGAGGGGACAAAAGTCGTCACCGGGCGAGCTGCGACGCTTCGAGGCCGACGATTCCGGCTGCCGTGCAGGACGTCGCATCGGGTGGCAGGGAGAATGCGACGATGCCGCGCACGTTGCCGAACGGGAACACGTCGCTCGGCGCGGGCCGCACGCCGGAGATGAAGCTCACGAGCGCGGTGCCGTCGCGTGCGGTGAGGCTGGTCGGTCCGGCGACGATCGAGACGATGGTGGTGCGGCCGATTTCCTCGCCGAGGGCGTTGTTCGGCACCGCGAAGCTCGCGCACGGGGTCATCGCCGCGAGCGAGAGGGCGCCGTGCTGCACCTGGTCGTCGGAGAGCCGATAGAGATCGATCAGCCCCTCGGTGCCGCTGTCGCGCGCGCGCGCGAACAGGACGCTCCCGTCGGGATGGAGCTGGAAGGCATCGCTCACGTCGGGGGTGAGGAAGAGCGGCGTCGGCCGGATGCGCCACAGGCCGCTCGACTCGAACCCGGCCACCATGCGCATGCCGTCCGGCGTCGTGGCGAGCTGCTCGACCGGATCGCGATCGTCGCACTCGCCGACGCCGGCAGCCTCGTCGATGCGCGAGAAGCCGCTCACGACCTGCGTGTTGCCGTTGCCCTTGTTGACGCGCACGAGCGCGTCGCGCTCGTCCCGGAAGCAGTTCGCCGAATCGGCGACGTTGCGGAACTCGGCGAGATAGACGAGGCCGCCCTGGCCGGCGGGCGTGCTGTCGCAGACGAGGTGCTCGGTTTCGGTCGTCGTGCGGTCGAGGATCTCCCGGCCGGTGACGTTCCCGGCGCCGTCGAGGTCGAGCCGCAGCAGCGTCACGCCACGCTCCGTGTCGGCGTCCGGGTTCGTTTCGGTGA
The DNA here is from genome assembly GCA_035577985.1 of Candidatus Eisenbacteria bacterium. Taxonomy (NCBI): domain Bacteria; phylum Candidatus Eiseniibacteriota; species Candidatus Eiseniibacteriota bacterium. The sequence goes on along the minus strand of DATJZY010000147.1, from coordinate 4,294 downwards.
ACGTACCGTCGTCGGAGAGGAGAAAGAGGCTCTGGCCGTCGCCACAGAGCTCGCTCGTCGGGTACGGCGCGGTGCTGGCGGTGCAGGTGTCGCCGGGGGTGGCGCAATCGCCGTCGACCAGACACACGTCGCGCGTCGTCGGCCCGCACTCGTGGATGGACGGATCGATGGCGAACGTCCGGCCGTCCGGCATGATGCCACCGAGGTCGGGGAACACCGTGTAGACGGGAAGCGCCACGAGCGTGGGCCCGCTCCCGGGTGCGCTGCCCCCGTAGCCGTGTGCGACGAAGCTCACCGCCACGCGATTCGTCGCCGACGCGACGAGACCGATGCGCGAGTGGTGGTGCCCCGTGGCGGGCGGCGCGAAGGTGACGTCGAGGGACGCCGACTGGCCGGGGTCGAGCGCGATCAGCGCCGACGGCGTGACCGCGAACGCCGCCCCGTTGGCGGCTGCGGCGCGGATCTTCACCTGGCTGGTCGGCGTCGGATCGACGTTGCTGACGGTCAGCGTGCGCGTGCCGGTCGCGCCGACCGCGACCGCGCCGAACTCGAGCTGTCCTGCCGCCTCGACCCGCAGGATCCCTTCGGTCCGGCCAGGATCGACGCCGGGAACGGTGGGCAGGGGGACCGTGGCGGTGGTCGAGAGCTGGCCGTCGGACACCTGGAGCGTCACGACCACGTCGCCGTCGAGACCGGCCGGGAACGCGTGCGTCGCCGTGCGCTCGGTCGACGTCGTCCCGTCGCCGAAGTCCCACAAGTACTCGATCTCGTCGCCGTCGGGATCGTGGCTCCCGGACCCGTCGAACGTGATCGGATCGTCCGGCACGACGACCGGGGCGCTGACGGCGATCATCGCCGACGGCGCCTGGTCCGGGACCTCCTCGGCCCCGAACTTCAATCGGTCGATGTCGCGGCCCGCCGGCCCCTTCGCATCGGCGACGCGCACGGCGCGCACCGAGAGGCGCAGGCGGTTGCGCGGCCGGCGTCCGATCTTCACGTTCGAGAGGGCCGCGCGCGCGCCGGTCTGTGTTCCCCCGTCGAGGATCGGCTCGAACGCCGCCGTCACGTCGTCGCGGCCGATGCGCGCGTGGAACGTCGCCGGATCGGCGGGCGCGCCGCTCTTGGTCCGTCCGAACGAGACCACGACGTTGACCCACGGGTGCGCGCTCGCAACCGCGCTCGAGGGCTCGATGACCTGCAGCAGCTCCTCGGATTGCCGTCGCACGCGCGCCGCGCTCGCCGCCGTCGCGAGGGCGACGACGATCAGGGTCGTCGCGATCGTCGACCGGCGCGTCACGACCCGACACTAGGTCAGGTCCGTCGCGCTGGGAAGAGCCTATTGGCAGGTGTCGGTGTCGATCACAACGACGTCGTTCGGAAACGAATTCTTCAAGGGGTTCGTCTGGCTGAACGGCGTGGCGTCCGTTGGTACGAGGCCGCCCGCGTTCATGCGAAAGGCCTCGATCCGATTGATCTCACCCGCAGCGACGTAGAGGACGGGATCGTTACCGTTGCGTGGCGGAAGGACCGTCGATCGCACGGGCGACGACGCGCGGTTCTGGTTGCTCCGCGCGGCCGTGTTCTTGGGCAGGGTGCCATCGTCGTCGAGTCGGAAGGTGTCGATACGACCTTGGTACGTGACGGCCAGGATCACGGGACGGCCGCCGGTGTCGGGCTTGTACAGCGTCAGCCCGAGGTAGCGGATGATGACGTTCGTCCGGTCCTTCTGGCGCTGCTGCTTCTCCTTGTTCTTCTCCTTTCGGGTCGGCTTCGCCGGATCCTCGCCGAAGGGCATGAAGTTGCCGTCCGTGTCGAGCGTGAATCCCTGCAGGCGATCCTGGAAGCGGGGGGCGGTGATGAGGTGCGTGCCGTCGACCAGCAGGCCGATGGGCCCGGGCAGCTGCGTGCGGCGCGACAGCGGGCAGGTGTCGGCCGGCCGGGCGACGCCCTCGATCGGGCAGGGTTGCGGCAGGGCCGGCACCGTCGACCAGAACGGGCAGAAGTTCTCGCCGTCGTCGGTCGTGTCGCCGTCGCCGTTGTTGTCCTCCGCCATCTGGGGCGTCCCGAAGATGCGCCCCTCGGCATCGAGCCCGTAGACGAACGTCCGGTTGTGGCCCGAGACGTTCACGTAGAGCTTGTCGTTGGCGACGACGACGTCCTCCCAGCCGGGCGCCGCGGGACCGTAGGTGCAGCTCGTCGGCGATCCGGCCGTGATGCCGTCCTCGACGATCGGGTCGGCGTTCGGGGCGCCGTCCGGGCCGAGCGGGTAGGCGGCGATGAGGCCGCCCTGCTTGCGAAACGGCACGTACAACATGCGGCCGTCCTCGGACAACGCGATGTCGCGCGCGAACATCCCGTCTTCCTTGCGAGTCGCGCCGATGCGCGTGAGCGAGCCGCCGGCGCCGGCGGTGAAGACCTCGACCCGGTCGTCCTCCACGACGTAGAGCGTGCAGCCGCGGGCGATGAGCCGCTTCGGCTTGGTGGCGGCCATGGAGCGCTGTTTCACCGGGTCCCCGGCCAGCGAGCCGTCGGCGAGGACCTGGAAGACGTCGACGCGCTGCTTCGAGGTGGCCGTCGCATAGAGAAAGGTTTCGGCGGCGGCGGGCGCGGCGCACAGCACCGCGAGCGCGGCGATCACGAGGAGGGGTCGCATGGGGATCGCGGCCTTATAGCAACCGGCCGGGGGCGGGAGAAGCGCGCCCGCTCGCCGCGTTGCCGCACCCGTCCGCGGGCGGCATGATGCCCCACCATGTCGACTCCCCTGGTCACGAGCCGTACCGACGGCGGCATCGCGCTGGTCGCGTTCAATCGCCCCGAGAAGCGCAACGCGATCAGCCGTGACGTCCTGCGCGCCCTCGTCGACGCCGTGAGCGACGCCGAACGGAATCGCGACGTCCGGGCGATCGTGCTCCACGGCGAAGGGCGGGTCTTCTCGGCCGGCGTCGACTTCACGATGCTCGCGGGCGACGTGGGCGGCGGCGAGCGCATCCCGTTCCGATCGCAGGTCGGCGAGATGCAGGCGCTCGTGACGCGCCTCGAGGCGGTCGAGAAGCCGGTCATCGCGGCGATGCATCGCTACGTCCCCGGCCTCGCGCTCGAGGTCGCGCTCGCCTGCGATTTCCGGATCGCGACGGCGGACTGCGAGCTCGGGCTTCCCGAGGTCCGGGTCGGCCTCGTGCCGGACGTCGGCGGGACGACGCGGCTGGTGCGGACCGTCGGCTACGCCAAGGCGAAGGAGCTGATCATGACCGGCCGCATGATCCCCGCGGCGGAGGCGCTCCGCATCGGGCTCGTGACGGAGGTCGTTCCCGACGGCACCCACCTCGACGCGGGACGGCGGCTCGCCGGCGAGATCGGCGCCAACGCGCCACTCGCGGTCGGGCTCGCGAAGCGGCTGGTCGACCTCGGCGTCCACACCGACAAGCACACGTTCCAAGCGATGGAGCTGCTCGCCCAGAGCATCCTGCTGCCGACCGCGGACGCGCGCGAAGGTGCCGCGGCGCTCGCCGAGCGCCGCCCGCCGCGGTTCACCGGACGGTGAGATCCGCTCCCGCCGCTCCGACCTGGAACCTGCTCGTCACGTCGATCGAGGGGCAGCGCGACGCGTTGCGCGCCGAGCTGATGCGGCTCGCGCGCTTTCGCCGCGGTGGCTACCCGAACGTGCTCGTGTCGACGGTGGACGATCCGGTGCGCTTCATCGACACGCTCGGCGAGACGTACGCCACGTCGGATCGGCTCCGCGCCGCGCTCGGCAAGGCGATCCCGATCGATCGGACGCTCCGCCTCGAAGATCCCGCCGGGTTCCTCGGCGCCGTGACGGCCGCGCTCGACCCCTTCGTCGAGCGCCTGCTCGGTGCCACCTTCTTCGTGCGGATCTGCCGCCGCGGGCACCGCGGCACGATCGACTCGACCGGCGCCGAGCGCGAGCTCGGCGCGCGCCTCGTGGATGCCCTCCAGCGCCGGGGCGAGAGCCCGCACGTGCGCTTCACCGACCCCGACGTCGTCGTCCTCATCGAGACGTTGCGCGACGAGGTCGGCATCGCGCTCATCGATCGGGCGCTCAGAACGCGACATGCCTTCGTGCGGGCGCGGTGAGGTGGGGGGCGCCGTCGTGCCGCGGCGTCGGAGCGCGGGGCGGGTGGCGAGGGCTCCACTAGGATGAACGGCAGGTCAAGTCTCGGTAGAGGCGGTTGATCGAGCGTTGATCACCTCCCACGTATGGAAGTGGGGCGACGCATGGTCGGGTGCGCGCAGTCGATGAGGACAGTTCGGCGACGGTAGATCACGCTAGGAT
>DATJZY010000146.1 GCA_035577985.1 Candidatus Eisenbacteria bacterium | reverse complement strand
GTGCGCACGATCAGGATGCACCAGTCGGCGTAGCGCGCGTAGCTGGTCCAGATCTTCTGGCCGTTCACGTGGAACGTGTCGCCGACGAGGTCGGCGCGCGTGCGGCAGTTCGCGAGGTCCGAGCCGGCGTTCGGCTCCGAGAACCCCTGACACCACACCTCCTCGCCCCGGAGGATCGCCGGAAGGAAGCGCCGCTTCTGCCCCTCGGTGCCGTGATGGATGAGCGTCGGGCCGACGAGCCCCGGGCCGACCCCGATGTCGATCATCGAGGGTGCGCTCGCGCGCGTATACTCCTCCGCGAACAGGAACTGCTCGATCGGCGTCGCACCACGACCGCCGTACTCGCGCGGCCAGTGGAGCCCCGCCCAGCCGCCCTCGTTCAGCCGGCCGTACCACCAGCGCATGAAGCGAACCTTGTCGGCCGGGTCCTCGGGCCTCTCGAAGGCCGGCGTGCCCCAGCCCTGGGGAAGGTTCGCGACGAGCCAGTCGTGGACCTCGCGCTGGAAGGCGTGCTCGGTGGGCGAGAGACGGAAGTCCATGGCGTGTCCGGATCGCTCGGCCGCAGCGTCGCGGCCGAGCTCGTCACTTACCGAAGCGGCTGAGCGTCTGGTAGTCGAAGAAGCCCGGCTTCAGCGGGATGCGCCGATCGTTGGCCGGATCGCCGCCGCGCCCGTTCTGGCCGGAGACGGTCGCGCGATCGGCCTTGATGTTCTCGGAGAGCTGGAAGCCCTGCGTCGAGCCCCAGAAGCGCTCCTTGTCGTTGAAGTCGGCGGAGGCGAAGCCCATCACCTGGTAGACGTTCAGCAGGTCACCCTGCCACGAGAACTTGCGGTTCCAGGCACCCTGCCACGACTGGTCGTCGATCCACAGCTCGATCTTGCCGTAGAGGTAGTACTTGTCCTTCGGCACGCCCTCGATCACCCAGAACCTGCGCTTCGCGACCGCGCCCGCCGTCGGCGCCCAGGCGACCCCGGTCCAATCCTTCACCATGTAGCCGACGCTCCGGTCGTTGTTGATCGACACGGTCCGCCAGCCGCCACCCTCGAGGGGCCTGCGCTCCACCTTGCCGGCAATGCTGTCCGGATCGACGATGCGCAGCGCGTCCTTGTGGCCCGTGATCCTCCACTCGAAGTCCTCGGCCTTGCCGTCGAAGAAGGGACCGTCGTCCTGGCTCTGATCCGAGCCGAGGAAGCCGTCGGAGCGGTTGGCCGGCGAGACCTGGCGTACGCGCCGCAGCGCCGGGACGTAGGCCCAGGAGAGGTCGCGCTTGTCCGGATCCTTGAAGCGATAGCCGAGCGCCGCGGTGCCCTGGATGTCGGCGGGGCTCGTCGAGACGGCGAGGAACTGGAACAGGAGGTTGTCGGGATTCGCCGGCGGCGAGTAGTGGCGCGGCTGACCGTCGTAGTACAGGAAGTAGACGTCCTGCTCGGAGGATCGCTGCACGCCGGTGCGGCTCATCCAGTTGAGCGCCGTCTCGTTGTGGCTGTTCCCGCCGGTGTAGTACGCGTAGTAGAGGTTCCAGATGATCTTCTGCCCGCCCTGCGGATCGTCGGAGGTGACCCCCGGGAACGGGATGCCGGTGATGTAGTCCGGGCGTTTCCCCGTCGCCTTGTCGACGGGCTCCCCGTGCTCGTTCAGGGTGAGCGTCTCCCCGTTTCGCTTGGTGGCCTCGTCGAAGCCGTCGTCCCAGCGGAACTTGCTCGATGGGAAATCGACGACGGGATTCTTGTAGTCGCCGTTCTGGTAGTGCTTCAGGATCTCCGGCGGCAGCAAGCCGGCGGCTTCGCCGGCCGTGGACGGGTCGAGCATCATGCCGGGCTTCAGCTCGGCCCAGCCGGGCACGGCCAGCCCGACCGTCATCGCCAGCACCAGGAACTTGCCCATCGCGAGGCCCCCCTCGTGTTCGAGTTCTACCGACCGGCGGCTACGGCGGCCTCCGTCGCCGCCTGCTCGGCGGCGAGAACCCGCGCGCGGGCTTCGGCGTACCGGATCGCGAACCGTGGTCGGAACAACGCCACCATGGGCGGGATGAAGATCAGCGCCCCGGCCAGGTGGAATGCGAGCAGCAGGACGAGCAGCAACGCCATGTCGGCCTGGAACTTCATCGGGAAGAACACCCAGAAGATGATGCTGGCGGTGAGCGACACGCCGGTGAAAAGCACGGTCTTCCCGGTGGTCTCGAACATGCGGCGGATCGCCGTCTCGAACGTGCAGCCGGCCGCGAGCTCTTCCACGATGCGCGAGAGCACGTAGTACCCGTAGTCGATGCCGATGCCGATGCCGATCGCCGCCACGGGCAGCGAGTTGATGTTCATGTCGATGCCGAAGAGGTACATCACGGCTTCCGACAAGGGCTGCGCCACGAGCGACGGCAGCATCACGATGAGCGCGCCCCACACCGACACGTAGGTGGCGTACGAGAGCAGGAAGACGACGACGAGGATCAGGATCAGGTTCACGCGATAGGACCACTCGACCTCTTCGTTGACGGCCGCCAGGATGCCGATGATGCCGCCCGCGAGGCGGTAGCGCACCGCCGACGTGTCGGCCTGGTGCAGGGCAATGTAGTCCTTCGCGCGCGCGATCGAGTTCTCGATCGTCTCGTGGGTGTAGTCCTTGTAGAAGACGGTGACGGTCGCGTTCGCGTAGTTCGAGTCGAAGAAGTTGTCCATCTCGCCGCGCCGCGTGTTCGACGTGAGCAGGAAGAAGAGCTGCGCCACGTGGTCGTTGCGTGTCGGCAGGATCTCCCACTTGGGCTCGGCTTCGTGGAACGTGCGGAAGATCTTCTTCAAGAGCGACGCCGCCGTGACCGTCCCGCCCACCTCCTCGCGCTCGGCCATGTAGCGCGCGAAGAGGTCGAGGCCGTTCAGCACCTCCGCGTCCTGGAGCGTCCCCTCGCGCTGGACGCACTTCTCCGGCGCGCCGCAGGTGCCCGCCACCTCCGGGTAGCATCGTTTGCACTTCTCGCCCTGGCACGGCTTGCCGTCCGTCGTGCAGAAGGCCGCGCCCTCCGCGATGACGACGAGCTGGCTCGCCCCGGTGAACTTCTCGTTCACCTTGTGGAAGGCCTGGTTGTAGGGGTGGTCGGCGTAGAGAAGCGCGCCGCCCGGCGTCGCGTCCCCGACCTTCAGCTTGCTCTGGAAGTACAGGCCGAAGCTGAGCAGGAAGATCAGCACTCCGAGCACGACGGGTCGCCGCCACTCCTCCGCGAGCCAGATGAGCCCCCGTTCGATCGCGAGGTAGACGTTCCCGAAGAAGACGCCGAACGCGTCGGTCGCCTTGCACATCGCGACGCCCAGGTGGCTGTAGACGGGCGGCGGCGTGCCGGTCGTCACGTCTGCGAAGCCGCAGAAGAGAACGACGGCGAAGAAGACGCCGAGGAGCCCGATCGAGCCCACGCCCGGGATCGTCAGCCACGCCGCCTGCGGGAAGTGGCCGTAGAGCCAGAAGAGCCAGCACACCGTCACCAGCATCATCCACGACATGAAGCGCTCGAGCACACCCTTGCCCGACACGAACTCGCGCGGCGGCGGCGTGAAGGCGAGGATGATCGGATGGAGCGTCACGACCGAGACGAAGATGGAGATGATCCAGAACGAGCACAGGATGGCGAGCTTCTGGATCAGGGGAATGCGCGCGACGAGCAGCGTCAGCGTGGCGAGGCCGTCCGCCATGAGCGAGACCATCGCGGGTGCGTAGATCTCGGTGTACGACTTCACGATCGCCTGGTTCTTGTCCTTCAGGCGGTGATACTCCTCGTGGTAGCGCTCCATCGACTGCACCGAGTGCGAGTGTGCGCGCGCGGAGATGAGGAGCGGGATCACGAGGACGAGCGGATCCATGCTGACGTTCATCAGCATCTTCAGCTCGGGGTGCGACACGTACTGGCTGAGCCACGCGCAGAGCCCGCCGAAGCCGAGACCCCAGATGGCCGACAGCACTCCGCTGAAGACCGGGATCACCAGGCCCTGCCAGCTCCGGAACTCGATCCACAGGATGAGGACGATCATCGCGAGGGAGGCCGCCAGCGCCGCCACCATCTTCGGGCTGGCCTCGATGAAGTACGCGTAGAGAATCGGCGGACCCGTCACGTAGATCTTCGTGTTCGCGTCCGACTCCCGCGCCACGATGTCCTGGATCTTCTGCCACATGATGGGGAAGGTCTGCTCGTTGAGGCCCTCCTCCCAGAAGCCGGCCACGATCTGCGTCGCCTTGTCGTCGTCCGACACGAACACGCCCTGGTATTCGCTCGAGCGGATCTTCTGGCGCAGGAAGCGGAGATCGTCCTTGGTCTCCGGGACGCGCGGATACGTGAGCGGGACGACCTTGATGCCGGAGCCGGCGGTGAGCGTCGTCTTCAGCTTCGGGTGCGTGATGGACATGACCTGCTCGCCGTTCACGCCCGGCACGTCGTGGAGCAGCTCGAGGGTGATCCGCTCGACCTTCTGCACCGTCGCGGGATCGTCGTAGATGGTGCCGTTCTGCACCTCGACCACGAACACGACCGTGTTCGCGGTGCCGAACATGTTGCGGTACTGCTGGTAGAGCCGCACGTACGGATGGTTCGGCGGGTAGAGGTCGAAGAAGTTGGTGAAGACGTGCATCTTCTCCCACATGCAGAACGCGAGCCCCGCCGTGATGACCGCGACGACCATCGAGACGAGCACTTTGTTGCGCAGCAGAAAGAAGAGATACGCTTCGATGGTCTTCCGTGAGAGCATGGGGCCTCTACGCGATCATCCGCCGGCGATCAGTCGGGCGCGGTGACGGCCTTGCCGCCGTCGGAGAGCGTGACGTCGCTCCCCTGCACCGTCCCGCTCATTCCCTTCGCGCCCACGAGCACCCCGCGCGCCCCCGCGACCAAGCTCACGTCGCGCATCCAGCTGAAGCGCTCTCGCTCTGGGAGGACGTGGCGCGACCACGTGCGCCCACCGTCGCTCGACACGAGCAGCGTCCCCGTGTCGCCGACGACCATGCCGGTGTCCCCGACGACCGAGACGGCGTACATCCCGGGGTTCTTGAGTGCGTCCGTGAAGGCCAGCTCGTCGATCGTCGCCGGCTCGGGATTTCCGTGTTGGACCTTCCAGTTGCGCCCGCCGTCGGTCGTGTGCAGCACGAGGCCGTCGATGCCGACGGCCCAGCCTTCGTCGGGCGTGACGAAATCGATTCCGAAGATCGTCTTGTCGGTGGGGAGGTTGCGTTTCTCCCACGTCTCGCCGCCGTCGGCGGTCGCGAGCACGGTCGCGAACTCGCCCGCGATGAACCCGTGCTTCGGGTCGGGCCACGAGACGTCGTAGAGCACGACGTCCTCCAGGACGAGCCGTTCCTGCCGGTCCGGACGCTCTCGCGCGACGATCTTGAGCGTCGAGAGCGAGCGGTCCTCCCACGTCTTGCCGCCGTCGGTGGTGACGGCGATGGCGCCCCAGTCACCCACGGCCCAGACGTTCGTCGGGCTCGCAGCCGCCACCTTGAACAGGTGCTTGCTGCGGTCGAGCGGGCTCTTCTGCGCCTTCCAGGTCTTGCCGCCGTCGGTCGTCGCGACGATCTCGGCCGACTTTCCGACGGCCCAACCATGCTCGGCGTCGACGAAGTCGACGCTGAAGAGCGGCGACTTGGTGCCGCTGTCGCGCGCCTCCCAGGTCTGGCCGCCGTTGGTCGTGTGGTAGATCGCCCCGAAGTTGCCGACCGCCCAGGCGTCCGTCGCCGAAAGCGATTTCACGCCGTAGAGGTTGTCGCGCAACACGGCCCCGCGAGCGTCCGGGGCACAGGTCAAGACGAGCGACAACACGGCCCACAGGGCCCGCAAAGGCATCCGGGGGTCGTACACAGAGAGACCATGGGGCGTCAAGAGAACGCTGCGTCAACGGGGCGTGCTTGACCGCACAATTCGGCGTCCCCCATACGGGGGTGTTGTCCGCGATCGGCCCCACCCGCTCTCCGTCGCTCCGCGATGCGTACCGTCGCGACGGCTCGTGGCGCGGCGAGACGTTGTGGCAGACGATCGACGCCACGGCGGGACGCCATCCGAATGCCGTTGCGGTCGTCGACGGCGCGACGCGCGTGAATTTTTCCGACCTCGCGGCGCGCGCCGCTCGGACCGCCGCCGGCCTCGCGGCCCTCGGAGTGCGGGCCGGCGATGCGGTCGCAGTGCAGCTCCCGAACTGGCACGAGACGATCGTCGCCTACCTGGCGATCGCACGCCTCGGCGCGATCGTGACGCCGATCCTGCCCATCCACCGCCAGCGCGAGCTCGCGTTCATCCTGAACCAGGTCGGCGCCCGCCTGCTCCTCGCTCCCGGCCGCCTGCGCGACTGCGACCATCGCGAGCTCGTGGACGAGATCCGCCCGCGGGTCCCGGCCCTCGAGCACGTGGTCATCGTCCGCGATGACGCTCCGCAAGGGATGCACGCCTGGACGGCGATCGAGACCGGCGATGGTACGACCGCGCCGATCGCGAGCGACCCCGAGGCCGTCGTGCTCGTCCTGTACACGTCGGGATCGACCGCCGACCCGAAGGGCGTCCTCCACTCCCACGAGACGCTCCTGGCCGAGGCGCGGAGCCTGGGCCCGGTGCACGGCCTCGGGCCGGGCGACACGACGCTCATGCCGTCGCCCCTCGCGCACATCTCGGGGATCGTGCACGCCGTCCTCGTACCGGTCGTGTTCGGCGCCCGGGCCGTCCTGATGGATCGCTGGGATCCGGCCGCGGCGCTGGCGCTCATCGCCGCCGAGCGCGTGACCTACATGGTGGGCGCGCCCACCTTCCTGCGCGATCTCGCGCACCATCCGGATCTCGCCCGGCACGACGTGTCGAGCTTCCGGCTCTTCTCGTGCGGCGGCGCGGACGTCGATCCGACGCTCGTGCGCGAAGCGGCGGCGCGCCTCGGCTGCGTCGCCAAGCGCGTGTACGGCTCATCGGAGTTCCCGACCATCACCACCTGCGGGCCGGACGATCCGCCCGCCCGCCGCGTCGAGACCGACGGGCGGCCGATCGGCGCAGCCGAGATCCGCCTCGTCGACGACGACGGCGACCCCGTCGCGGCCGCCACCGAGGGCGAGATCCTGGCCCGCGGACCCGAGTGCTTTCTCGGCTATCGGGACGCGGCGCTCGATGCGGACGCGTTCACCGCCGACGGGTGGTTTCGCACCGGCGATCTCGGCGTCGTCGACACGGAGGGCTACCTCCGCATCACCGGCCGCAAGAAGGACATCATCATCCGCAAGGGCGAGAACATCAGCGCGCGCGAGGTCGAGGACCTCGTGGCCTCGCATCCCGCCGTGGCCGAGGTCGCGGTCGTCGGCGTGCCCGACCCCGCCGCCGGCGAGATCGCGTGCGCGGTCGTCCGCGTTCGTCCCGGCGCCGCCGCGCCCGACCTCGCCGCGCTGACGGCGCACCTCCTCGCGGCCGGCCTCTCCAAGCGCAAGCTCCCCGAGCGCCTCGCGCTGGTCGACGACTTCCCGCGCACGGCGAGCGGCAAGATCCTGAAGCGCTCCCTGCGGCAGCAGCTCTCGTAGCGCCGCGCTCAGCGGTCGCCGAGCGCGGCCGTGACCGCGAGGGCGTCGCGGAGCGCGCGCACGTCGTGGGTGCGGAGCCAGTCGACGCCCTGGCGCGCGGCGAAGAGCTCGGCGGCGAGCGTCGACGGGCCGCGCTCGCCCGCCGCGCGGCCCGTGAGATCGCGCAGGATCGACTTGCGCGATACGCTGACGAGCACCGGCAACCCGAAGCGCCGGCGGAGGTCGCCCAGACGGCGCAGGATCGCGATCGAGGGGGCGGTGCCGCCGAGGAAGAGACCCATGCCGGGATCGACGATGCAGCGCTCGCGTGCGATCCCGGCGGACTCCAGCGCGGCGAGACGCGCCGCGAAGAACGCCTCGACGCGATCGTAGATCGTCGCGGGATCGGCGAGCGTCGTCCGGTCGGCCTTGCCGGTCGGCTGCACGGCGTGCATCACGACGAGGCGCACCGCGCTCGCCGCGAGCGCGGCGTAGATCGACGGATCCGGGAAGCCGCGCGTGTCGTTCACGAACGCGACGCCCTCCGCGAGCGCCCAGCGCTGCGTCGCCGGGTGGAACGAGTCGACCGACACGGCCACCCCGTGGCGGCGCAGGTGCGCCACGACCGGCGCGAGGCGCCGCTGCTCGACCTCGGGCTCGACCGGCGCCGCGCCCGGATTGCTCGCCGCGCCGCCGAGGTCTATCGCGTCGGCGCCGTCGGCGGCGAGCGCCATCGCGTGCGCGATCGCGCGCTCCGGATCGAGGTAGCGGCCGCCGTCGGAGAACGAGTCCTCGGTCACGTTGACGATGCCGAGGATGCGGGGCGCCGTCAGATGACGCGCTCCTTTCGCAGGGCGTCCAGCTCCGCGTCGTTGAGGCCGAGGAGGTCCTTGTACACCTCCTCGTTGTGCGCTCCCAGGCGCGGGGCCCCGCTCTGGATGCGGCCGGGAGTGCGAGAGAAGCGCGGGTAGACGCCCTGCATGCGCACGGGGCCGATGGTCGGATCGTCGACCCGCTCGATGTCGCCGCGCGCCTGGACCTGCGGATCGCCGAAGATGTCGGCCACCGAGTACGCGACCCCGAACGGCACCTCGTGGCGCTCGAGCACCGTCTGGATCTCGGCCGACGTGCGCGCGCGCACCCAGTCGGCGACGATCTGGTTGATCTCGTCGCCGTGCTCGGCGCGGAGCGCCATCGTCTTGAAGCGCGGCACGGCGAGCAGGTCCTCGCGCTCCATCGCCCGGCACAGGCGCGGGAAGAGCCCGTCGCCGGCGGCGATGATGCACACCCACTTGCCGTCCTTCGTCTCCCAGTTGTCGAGCGGCGCCGAGTTCTCGAGCCGGTTCCCCTGCCGCTCGCGGACGACGCCCAGGCGATCGTAGGCCGCGAGCGTGTGCTCCATGATGCGCAGGATCGATTCGTAGAGCGAGAGGTCGACCCACTGTCCGCGCGCCGGCACGCCGCGCTCGCGGGCGGTCTTGTCGCGCTCGTAGACCGCCGCCAGGATCGCGAACGCGTTGAAGACGGCCGTCAGGTAGTCCGAGACGATGAGCCCCGGTCGCACCGGCGGGCGATCCGGGTAGCCCGTGATGTACATGAGCCCACCCAGGGCGATGCCGTTCCGATCGAGCCCCGGACGATCGCGATAGGGTCCCGTCTGCCCGTACACCGAGACGCGCGTGAGGATCACCCCGGGGTTCACGGCGGCGAGCGCGTCGTAGCCGAGGCCCCATCCTTCGAGCGTCCCCGGCTGGAAGTTCTCGACCACCACGTCGGCGGTGGCGACGAGACGCTTCGCGAGCTCCTGCCCCTTGGGCGTGCGCAGGTCGAGGGTGATCGAGCGCTTGCTGCGTCCCTCGACCGCCCAGAAGAGCGAGTAGTCGCCGACGAAGGGGCCGATCGTCCGCATGAAGTCGCCCTGCCCCGGCAGCTCCACCTTGATGACGTCGGCACCGAGGTCCGCGAGCAGCGTCGCCGCGAACGGCGCGCCGATGCGCGTGCCGAGGTCGAGGATGCGCAGGCCGACCAGCGGGCCCTGGCTCATCGCGGCTTGCGTCCCGCGCGCGCGAACTTGCGATCACGCTCGGCGAGCATCGCGCGCACCGAGCCCGTCTTCCTGCGCGCCCGCAGCGCGTCCTGCGCCGTCTTCGTGCCGTGCATGAACTGGTGCACCATGAAGTGATAGCGCCACGCGTGCTCCTTGCCCATGAGGGCCGCGGTCTGGTTGAGCGACTCCTTCACGAGGCTGGCCGTCACCGGCGGCACGAGCGCGATGCGCTCGGCGAGGGCGAGCGTCTCGGCCGCGAGGCGCCGGCGTGGGACGACGCGGTTCACGAGCCCGAGGCGCCACGCCTCGCGCGCGTCGATCGCGTCCCCGGTCCACAGGAACTCCTTCGCCTTGCGGAGCCCCAGCTCCCACGGCTCGACCAGCAGCTCGACGCCCGCGCCCGTCATGCGGAGCACCGGATTCGAGAACACGGCGTCGTCGGCTGCGACGATGAGGTCGCACATCGCCGCGAGCATGAGCCCCGCGGCGACGCAGTGGCCCTGCACCTGCGCGATGACCGGCTTCGGCAGGTGATAGATGGCGAGGCACTTCTCGACGTACAGCTCGCGCTCGTGTCGCAGGCGTCCCTCGGGCGTGCGGCGCAGCTTCCGCCACGCGTCGTCTTTCGTCTGGCCGACGACGGGCTTGAGGTCGTGCCCGGCCGAGAAGCTCGGCCCGGCGGCGGCGAGGATCACGACCCGCACGGCCTCGTCGGCCGCGGCGGCGCGCATGGCGTCGTCGAGCGCGAGGATCAGCCCGGTGCTCTGCGCGTTGCGCGCCTCGGGCCGGTTCATGGTGATGCGCACGACCGTGCCGAGGCGCTCGGTCGTGACGACGGCCGCCGGCATCGCGCTCACGGCTCGACGATCACGGCGCCGAACATGTTCTGTGTCGCACCATGGTTCACGCAGAAGTAGGGGAACGTCCCTCCGGCAGGAAACGGGATCTCTTTCGACGTCCCGCTGGCCGTGACGCCGATCGGGCTCGAGTTGTCGATGACCGCGTCCATCCCGACGATCTCGCCGCCCGCGAGCGGGTGGTCCTCGAACGAGCCACTGAAGGTGACGTTCTCCCCTTCCCGGATGCGAATACACTTCGGCGTGTACGCGTATGGAGCGAAGGTCACCGTGCGGTCCGCCGTCACCATGCGCAGGTCGACGGCGTTCCCGACGTTGCATCCGTGGACGCCCTCCGCCGTCGTGCTCGTCGTGCCGCCCGGCGAGACGGTGGTGGTGGTCGTGCTCCCGCCCGGCAGCGTCGTCGTCGACGACGGCTCGCACACGGCGATTCCCTCCTGCCGGCAGCGCTTCAGCGTCTGCTTCTTGCACTTCTTCCGCCGCCCGCCCTCGGCGACGCAAGCGGAGATCGCGGAGCCGCACGAGCGCTTGCACTGCTTCGCGATCGGGATGGCATGCGCGACCGTGACGGCGATCGTCGCGGCCAGAGCGACCGTCAGCCAGCGTGTCGCGCGCATGCGGGCACCCTACCCGATTCCGTCCGGGCCGTCACCGCGCGGATGCGCTCCCGCGCGACACACCCCGCTAGCGGGACCGCGGCAGGCCCAGCACGCGCTCGGCCAGGATGTTGCGCTGGATCTCGGACGTCCCGGCGAAGATCGACGCCGAGCGATAGTAGAGGAAGGAGCGCACCAGGCGGCCGCCCGCGATCGCGCGCGGCCCCGGCTGCCAGCACAGGCCCTCGGGGCCGAGCACGTCCATCAGCGTGTCGTGCATGCGCTGGCTCATCTCGCTCCAGAAGAGCTTCACGAAGCTCGCCTCGGGACCGAGCGGCTGCTTGCGCTCGATGCGCGTCAGCGTGCGCCAGTTGTTGAGCCTCGTGATCTCCACCTCGATGCGGTGCTGCGCGAGGCGCTGGCGGAGATTCGGGTCGGCCGCCGCCGGCGTGCGCCCGTGCACGCCCTCGCGCGCGAGCCGCAGGAGATCGGCGAGCAGCATGCGATGGATCACGAGCTGGCGTGGCGAGGTGCCCCGCTCGTGCGTGAGCGTCGTGTTGGCGATGCGCCAGCCGTCGTGCAGGGCGCCGACCAGGTGCTCGCGCGGGATGAAGACGTCCTCGAGAAAGACCTCGTTGAACTCCTCGCTGCCCGTCATCTGGCGCAGCGGCCGGACCGTCACGCCCGGCTCCTGCATGTCGCAGATGAAGTAGCTGATCCCCCTGGCCTTCGGGACCGACGGATCGGTGCGCGCCAGCAGGATGCCCCAGCGGGCGAACTGCGCGTAGCTGGTCCACACCTTCTGGCCCGAGACGACCCATCCGTCGCCCTTGCGCTCGGCGCGGGTACGCAGCGCGGTCAGGTCGGAGCCGGCGCCCGGCTCGGAGAAGAGCTGACACCAGATCTCGTCGGCGGGCATGATCCTCGGCAGGAAGCGCCGCTTCTGCTCCTCGCTGCCGTGCGCGATGAGCGTCGGGCCGACGAGGTTGACGCCGATGCGCCCGATGATCTCCGGGGCGCGCGCCGCCGCCATCTCCTCCTGGAAGAGGTAGTTCTCGATCACGCCGGCACCGCGCCCGCCGTACTCCTTCGGCCAGTGGATGCCGACCCAGCCGGCGCCGGCGAGCGTTCGCTGCCAGGCGCGCAGGAACGCCACCTCGTCCGCCAGCGACGCGTGCTCGCCGGGATCGGCGGGCGCATTCGCCGCGAGCCACGCCCGCAGCTCGGCGCGGAACGCCTCCTGGTCGGCGGAGAAGGTGAGGTCCACGACGGTCCGTTCTCGCGCGCGCCGTCACGAGGGTCAAACGCCGGCGCTACACGACGCCCTTCGCGCGCAGCGCCGCGAGCGCCGCGCCGTCGACGCCGATCTCGGCGAGCAGCGCCGCCGTGTCGGCGCCGAGCGCCGACGCCGGACGGTAGGTGGGACGGACGCCGTCGACCTTGATCGGCGATCCCACCTGCCGGAGCGCCCCGAAGACCGGGTGCGCGACGTCGATCACCATCTCGCGCGCCGCCGCCTGCTCGTCGGCGAGCGCCTCGGCGACGGTGTAGACGGGGGCCACCGGCACGTGGCCGCGAAGCCGCTCCAGCCACTCGGCCGTCGTCCGCTCGCGGAAGCGGGCGCACAGGATGGGGATCAGCGCCGCGCGGTTCGCGAGGCGATCGGCGAAGGTCCGGAAGCGCGCGTCGTCGCGCAGCTCCGGAAGGCCCAAGCGCAGGGCGAGCCGCTCCCAGAACTTCTCCTTCATCACCATGATCGCGAGCCAGCCGTCCGCGGTCGCGAAGCTCTGGCTGGGGACCAGGCTCTGATGCGCGCCGCCCGCGTAGCGGGCGGGCGCCCATCCGCGATCGAGCGACCAGGCGGCCATGTAGTTCAGCATCGAGAGCGCGGTGTCGAGCAACGACACGTCGAGGTCGCAGCCCCTCCCCGTCGCCCGGGCGCGATGGAGGCCGATCATGAGGGCGAGGGCCGAGAGCATCCCGCCCGAGAAGTCGACGATCGAGATGCCGCACTTGGTGGGCGGCGCGTCGGGCTCGCCGGTGACGCTCATGAAGCCCGCGTATGCCTGCAGCAGGTAGTCGTAGGCGGGCTCGTCGCGGCGCGGTCCGGTGCGGCCGAATCCCGACAGCGAGCAGCACACGAGGCGCGGGTTCGACGTCCCGAGCGTCGCGTAGTCGAGGCCGAGGGTCGTGGTGAGGTCGCCGCGCAGGTTGTTGTAGACGGCGTCGAAGCGGGGGACGAGGCGGTGCAGCAAGGCGCGCCCCTCGGGGTGCGCGAGGTTGAGCGTCAGGCTCCGCGCGCCGCGGTTCAAGGACTGGAAGTAGAGGCCGTCGTGCGCCGCGGGATCGTTGAACGGCGGCACCGTGCGCGCCTCGTCGCCGCGCGTCGCGGGGTTCTCGATCTTCACGACCTCGGCGCCGAGGTCGGAGAGGAACATCAGGCCGAACGGCCCCGCGCCGAGCTGGGTCGCGGCGAGGATGCGGATCCCGCCGAGCGGCGGGCGGTCGGTCGTCACGGCGTGAGACTCCTATGCGGCGCCTCGCGGAGCAAGGCTACCGTCGCGACGCCGGTGTGCTATGGCCGGCATCGGGAGGAGACAGCCATGGCCGAGCCCGACGCCGCCCGCATCACGACAGTCGAGGAGCTGCGCGCCCTCGTCGGCGAGCCGATGCCGGCGACGCAGATGAAGGTGTGGTCCACGCTCGAAGCGCCGGCGCGCGAGTTCATCGCCCGCTCGCCGTTCCTCGTGCTCGCGACGGCGGACGCGGCGGGCCACCAGGACGTGTCCCCCAAGGGCGACGTCCCGGGCTTCGTCGCCGTGCCCGACGAGGGGACGCTCCTCATCCCCGACCGCAAGGGCAACAAGCTCGTCATGGGTCTCCGGAACGTCCTCGAGAACCCGCACGTGGGCGTCCTCTTCCTCGTGCCCGGCACGAACGAGACGCTGCGCGTGAACGGCCGCGCCGAGCTGACGCGCGACGCCGCCGTCTGCGAGCGGCTCGCAGCGCGCGGCCAGCCCGCATTGCTCGCGATCCGCGTCACCGTCGACGAGTGCTTCTTCCACTGCGCCAAGGCGTTCCTGCGCGCCGAGCTGTGGAAGCCCGCGACCTGGCCCGCCGGGGTGCGCGTCTCGTTCGGAAAGATGTTCGCCGCGAAGCTGGGCGGCGACGAGACGATGGCGCAGCAGATCGACGCGGTGATCGAGGACGACTACCGCTCGAACCTGTAGATCGCCGACCCAAGACTGCGTCTTGGGTCGGGGTGGGACGCGAGGGTGTCGCGTGGGTGGCACGCGCGACCGGCATGCCGCGGCCAGCAAGGCTGGCGCGGCAGACGAGGGACGCAGGTCTCGGGACAGCGATCGCGTGGTTGACGCTTCGGTGGGGATGCTCCTAGAAGCTCTCCTGGCATGACCGCGACGGGCTCGTTCAAGGACGTCATCAAGCGCGATCGCGCGCCCGAACGCGCGCTCCCCGTGGACGAGTTCCTGGCCGAGCTCGACGCCTTCATCACCGCACACAGCCCGTACACGCAGAACGAGGTCGTGCCGGCGATCGGCGCGGGCCGCGCGAGCCTCGCGATCGTGCGGCGCTACGCCATGGAGCTCTACTACCTGGGGCTCTGGATGACCCCCGAGTTTCCGCTCTTGATCGCGAACGCGCCCGACGTGGACGCCTTCACGCTCGAGGACTCGGAGCACTACCAGCACTGGGCGCAGAACTTCGCCGACGAGACCGGCTATCTGCGCGACCCGAACCACGTCCTGATGAAGGTCGAATACACGCGCGCGTTCGACGTGGCGGACGCGGAGCTCGCGGCCTACGTGCCGATGCCGGAGACGATCGGCTCCGTGTACACGCTCCTCTACTACTGCCGGCGTTCGTACGAGGAGGCGCTGGGCGCGCTTGGCTATGCGCGCGAGCGTGCCGCCGGCATGAGCGGCTATGCCGCGACGCTCTACCAGGGCCTCTGGAAGCACTACGGCGTCAAGGTGAAGAACCTCGAGGTGCACGCGTACGCCGAGACCGAGCACGGCGACAAGGCGCTCGAGCTGATGCAGCGGGTGTGCACGACGGCGTACGTGCAGACGCGCGTGCGGCGTGCCGTCCAGCACACGATCCTCACCAACGAGATGCGCACCTGGGCGCTCAACAGGTGGCTCGCCGAACCCGGGGCGCTCGGTGGACCGACTGCGCGGTAGCGTCGCGATCGTCACCGGCGCCGGCCAGGGCATCGGCGCCGCGATCGCCAAGGTCTTCGCGCGCGAGGGCGCGCGCGTGTGCGTAGCGGAGCTGAAGCCGCATCGCGCCGAGCGCACCGCCGACGAGATCCGCGCCGCCGGCGGCGACGCGTTCGCACAGGTGTGCGACGTCGGCGAGAAGGCGGCGATCGACGCCATGGTCGCCGAGACGGTCCGCCGCCATGGGACGGTCGACGTCCTGGTGAACAACGCGCACGGGTTCGGGCCCCGCGCCAAGCTCGAGGAGATCCCCGAGGACCAGTTCGATCTCTCCTGGCGCACGGGTACGAAGGGCACCTGGTGGGCGATGTGCGCGGTGCGCCCGATCATGGCCGCGAAGGGTCGCGGTCGCATCATCAACTTCGGGTCCCTCGCCGCCGAGCAGGGCCACGCCGGGCTCGGCGAGTACGGCGCCTCGAAGGCCGGCATCACCTCGCTCACCTGCACCGCCGCACGCGAGTGGGGGAAGCACGGCATCACGGCGAACGTCATCTATCCCGCCGCGCTCACCAAGCGCGGCATGGACTTCCGCGATCGCGATCCCGAGCGCTACGCACGCCTCATGGCCGAGCGTCCGGTCGCGCGCCTGGGCGATCCCGAGACCGACATCGCGCCGATCGCGGTCTTCCTCGCGAGCGACGACGCGCAGTTCCTGACCGGGCACGTGTTCTACGCCGACGGCGGCGCGCACCTCGGCCACACGAGCTGAGCGTGACGCTGCCCACCGACGACTGGCGCCTGTGCCCGCGCTGCGGCGCGCGCCTAGAGCACCGCGGCGATCACGTGGGGTGCGCCGCGTGCGGGCTCGTTCACTATCCGAACATGGGCGTCGGCGCGGCGGTCGTGATCCGCAACTCGCGCGGCCAGGTGCTGATGGTGCAGCGCTCGCCGCACCAGTTCGGCGCCGGCAAGTGGTGCTTCCCGTGCGGGTACGTCGAGTGGAACGAGGACCTGCGGCGCGCGGCCGAGCGCGAAGCGCGCGAGGAGGCCGGGGTCGAGGTCGTGATCGGCGAGCCCGTGTACGCCGAGACGAACTTCCACCAACAGGGCAAGCCGACGATCGGCATCTGGTTCGAGGCGACGATGGTCGATCCTCACGCGACCCCGGTCGCTGGCGACGATGCGATCGCGGTCGGCTGGTTCGATCTCACCGATCCGCCGGCTCTCGCCTTTCCCACCGACGCGGCGCTGCTCGCGAAGCTCGCGCGCGCCTGAGCCGCCGATTCAGGGCCGGCGGATCGCCGCCGTCCCGACGCCGGCCGCGACCAGCAGCGACCCCGCGACGCGATTGGTCGCGGTGGCGAAGCGCGGCTCGGCGGCGAGGGCCGTCGCACGGCCGGCGAGCGCGCCGTAGGTCGTCAGCACCGCGAGCTCGACGACGACCGTCGTCGCCGCGAGGATCGCCATCTGCAACGGAACGGTTCCCGCCGGATCGACGAACTGCGGCACCAGCGCCGTGAAGAACACGAGCGCCTTCGGGTTCGATGCCTGGAGCACGAAGCCGTCGAGCACGAGACGCGGCCCCGGCCGTGCGGCGCCGCCGGTCGGGCCGCCGGGGACGATCGGCGAGGCGCCGATGAACGTCGTGACGCCGAGCCACACGAGGTACGCGGCGCCGATCCAGCGGATGGTCGCGAAGAGGTCGTACGACGCGAACAGGATCGCCCCCAGGCTCGACGCCGAGAGGATGAAGTAGAAGGTGTTGCCCGCGAGGATGCCGAGGCTCGACCAGAACGCGGCGCGCCGCCCGCGCCGGAGGGCCTGCGACAGGACGAACATCACGGCCGGCCCCGGCGTGAGGCAGAGCACGGTCACCATCACCAGGAAGAGGCTCCACGTCTCCCAGCTCATGCGCCCTCCTGCGCGGCGAGCGGGTGCTTCTTCAGGAGCTGGGCATAGTAGACGAGGTTGCGCGCCATGTTCTGCGCCATCGCCGGTGTCGCCGGGTTCATCAAGCCCCCGGGCATCTCGCATGGCCGCGGGATCTTCATCCGATACATGAGCGCTCCTCCCGTGCGCCGACGCGCGCGTGCACGAGATGGCCGTGGCCGCCGACGCGGAGGCCGTCGGCACGGCCGCCGAAATATCGCCGATTCGTCTCGTCGGCGTCGAGGTCCTCGACGTCCACGAAGCCGAGCGCGGCGAGATCGCGCGCGATCGACTGCGCGTCGAAGAACGTGAGCCAGGGCTCGCCCAGCTCGGCCGTACGCTCGCCGAGCGGCGAATCGGAAACGACGTACGTGAGCACGATCTCGCTGCCCGCGGCGCTCGACGCCACGAAGCGGAGCGTCTCCATGATGGCCTCGCGCGTGAGATAGACCGTGACCCCGAGCCACGAGAAGAACGCCGGAGCGGCGCGGTCGAAGCCGGCGCGGCGGAGACCCTCGGCGAGCGTCTCGCGCTCGAAGTCGACGGGCGCGAAGGTGAGGGAGTCCGGAATCGCGATACCCGCCGCGGCCAGGCGCTCGCGCTTCCAGGCCTGCGTGGCGGGATGATCCACCTCGAAGACGCGCAGCCCCTGATGGCGATTCCGGAAGGCGAACGTGTCGAGGCCGGCCCCGAGGAGCACGTACTGGCGGACGCCGCGCGCGACCGCCGCCGCGAGCCGATCCTCGGCATAGCGGCTCCGCACCGCCACCGAGGCGCGCAGCGCGCGCATCCGCGGCGTCGCGAGCCGCGGCGGCTCGGTCCGCAGCGCCGACGCCGCGTCCGCTCCGACGATACGCAGCGCGAGCGGGTCGTCGAGCACGTGCGGGACGTCGAACCGCTGGTGGGCCGCACGGAGCATCGCCGCCCCGTGCGCCGTCTGGCTGGGACGCCCGTCCTGCACGCGCTACGTTCCCGATCCGCGGGGCGTCGCCGGCTCGTCCAGGCCGCGCTCCCAGCGCGGCAGGTCGTCGGTGATCTCGAACCAGGGCGCCTTCTCGCCGACCCACACGTGGCCGAGCGGGCGGCGTCCGGGATCGTCGTCGAGCAGACCCAGCCGGATCCGGACGGTCTCGGGGTCGTCGCTCCGGCGGCTCCACAGCGGCGAGCCGCACCGCCGGCAGAAGCTGCGGACCTTCCCCGGCGACGACTCGAAGCCGGCGACGAGGTCCTCGCCCGTCACGACGCGGAAGTACCGCGCCCGCACCGGCGCGTTGGTGACGAACGCGCCGCCCTGCGCTTTGCGGCACGTCGCGCAGTGGCAGTGCCCGGGAGGACCGATCCGGCCGTCGATCTCGTAGCGAACGCCGCCGCACATGCAGCTCCCCGTCAGCATGGCTCAGTATCCCTTCAACAGCTCGTCGATCACGGGATCCATCTTGGTCTTCGTGCCCTGGAACTTCGTGAGCGCGTACCCGCCCTTCCCGACCAGGTGGTACTCGGCCGACGCGACCTGCGTGCCGTCGGGTGTCTGGAGCGTGAGCTCCGCGTGCGAGAGGTAGGTCGTCAGGTCCCACGACTGCAGCGCCGTGTACTTGAGGATCAGCTGGCAGCCGTCGGGTACGGCAGGTGCGTTCGGCGAGTAGACTTCGGTGGTGATCCCGTGCCGCGTGAAGCCGTCGCGCACGACCGGCAGGAAGTCCCCCACGACCACCTTCGGGTTGTTCTCGATGCACACGTGCTTCACGCCCATCGATGGGTCGACGGGCTTCACCTTGACCGACGTGCAGGCGGACAGCAGCGCGGCGATCGCGAGTAGACGGTGGCTCCTCGTCGACATGGTCGTCCCCCCGACATGATGATCAGGCGCGTCACCGGCGTTGCAGCGTCGCGAGCGCGCTCAGCACCTCGCCGCTGTGCTCCGCGGGATCGACGCCCGTGAAGACCTGCGCGATCTTGCCCTGCGGATCGATGATGAACGTGTTGCGCGCCGCCAGCCTCGTCCCGAAGCGGCTGATGACCGAGCCGTACGCCGCCGACGTGGCCGCATCGGGATCGGACAGCAGCCGGAAGCCCAGGCCCTCCTTGGCCCCGAACGCCCTGTGGGAGTCGGCGTCGTCGATGCTGACGCCGAGGACGACGGCGCCCGCCTGCTCGTATTTCGCGAGATCACGCTGGAAGTTCTGCGCCTCGAGCGTGCAGCCGCTCGTGAAGTCCTTCGGATAGAAGTAGAGCACCACCCACTTGCCGCGATAGTCCGACAGCTTCGTCGTCTCTCCGCGGTCGTTGGTGAGGACGACGTCCGGCGCGGCAGCGCCGACCGCGGGCACGCTCGGCGTGTCGGCCGCGCGCGCCGGCCCTGCCGCGACGGCGGCCAGGACCAGGACGGCGAGCGCGCGACCGATCATGTCGGCTCTCAGCCCGGCACCCGCTCGAACGTCGGCACGCCTTCCGGCACGTGATGGAAGCTCTGCTTGTCGATGGTGAAGATCACCATCTGCGGGCCGCCGAAGACGCTGGGATCGTCGAACGTCCCCACCTTCATCAGCACGGCGCCGGGCACCCTGGGCGTGCGCGTCAGGAGATGCGTCCCGCACTCGGCGCAGAACTCGCGCGTCACCGGGTTCGGCAGGTCCTTGCGCGTGAACTTCTTGGGCGCACCCTTCGTGTACTTGAAGCCCGGCTCGGGCATGCCCATCACGACGTTCGGAAGCCCGCCGGAGATGTACTGGCACTCGCGGCAGTGGCACTGGCCTTTGAACAGGGCGTCGCCCTCCGCCTGGTAGCGAACCGCGCCGCAGTAGCAGCCACCTTCGATCTTCATGAGAGCCCTCCTTGTCTTCCGTCCGTAGTCAGCCGACCATGCTGAGTCCACCCGACACGCTCAGCACCTGCCCGGTGACGAACGCCGCCTCGTCCGACACGAGAAACGCGACGGCGCCGACGACGTCCTCGGGCTGGCCGATCCGTCCGAGCGGGATCGCGCGATGCATGGCGGCGACGATCTTCGCGCCGCGCGGCGTCGCGCCGACCTCGGCGAGCAGCGCGGTGTCGGTCGGGCCCGGGCAGACCACGTTCACCGTGATGCCCTTCGCGGCCACCTCGCGCGCGAGCGCCTTCGAGAAGCCGATGATGCCGGCCTTGCACCCCGAGTAGACGGCCTCGCCCGTCGAGCCCACGCGACCCGCGTCCGACGCGATCGAGACCACACGACCGCTTCCGCGTGCCGCCATGCCTTCGAGCACGGCGCGGGTCGTGTTGAGCACGCCCTTGTAGTTGATGGCGATCAGGCGATCCCACAGTGCGGGGTCGTTGTCGAGGAAGAGCTCCATCTTGTCCCAACCGGCGTTGTTGACCAGCGCATCGATCGCGCCGAGCCCCTGCTCGACGGCGCGGACCGCGCCGCGCATGGCGTCGAGCGACGTCACGTCGCCCGCCGCGCCGAGCGCACGACCGCCGGCGCGCCGGATCTCACCCGCCACCGCGTCGGCGCTCGCCGCGTCGACGTCGGTGACGCCGACGGCGATCCCCGCTGTCGCGAGTCGCAGCGCGATCGCTCGTCCGATGCCGCGACCCGCTCCCGTGACGAATGCGACCGTCGCCATGCCCCTGGACCTACTTCGTCTTCGCGACGACCGCCACCGCCCCGTCGTCGGCGGTGCGGAGGGCGCGGGCGGCGCGGCGACGGCGGCCGAGGTAGCGGTCGAAGAACGGGCCGGCGTGGCGATCGACGGCATCCTCCTGCGCCGCGAGCGCCTCGGCGCCGAGCCCTGCGTCCATGTCGGTGAAACCGCTGTGGGTACCGGCCGCGATGCGGACGAGGTACGCCGGCGCCGGCAGGGCGTCGAAGAAGGGCCGCGTCACGGCGTCGAACGAGATCGTCCGGTCGGCGCCCCCGCCGACGACGAGCATGGCCGGCCCCGGATCGAGCGCTCCGAACGGGGCCGCGCTCGCTGCGTCGACGGCCGGTGCCAGCGCAACGACCGCCGTGAAGGTCGGATCGGCGAGCGCCGCGTTCACGACCACGAGCCCGCCGAGCGAATGCCCCGCGAGCCCCGTGGCGGCGCCGCGGACGTGCGCGGCGACGTCCCCGAGCGGCCCCGTCCGGTCGTGGAAGATGCGCGAGATGAACGAGAGATCGCCCGGCGCGCCGGCGCCGAGGTCGGTCGGAAGCCCGTTCCGACAATCGCTCTGCGTGAAGCCGGGGAAGTCCGGCGCCGCCACGACGAATCCGCGGCCGGCGAGGTACGTGGTCAGGTACTCGTAGTTCGTCCGGAACCCGCACGACCCATGCGCCACCAGCACGAGCGGCCACCGCCCGCGCCGCAGGCCCACGTCGCGCCCCTCGCTGCGCGCCGGATACCAGATCTCCGTCGCGAGCGTTCGGCTCCGAGCTGCATCGACGAGATCCGCCGTCCGCACACCGACCGGCATCTCGCGCGCCACAACGTTCGTCACGCCGGCCAAAGCAACCAGCACCGCCGCGACGAGAGCTCGCACGCGTCGCTCCTACCGTGCGCGCACCAAGCGATCCAGAGGCGTGGAAGGTACGCGCATGCCGCGCGTTCGCGATTCGTCGCCCTCCGCAGGAGCGGGCAGCCGGGGGGGGCGGTCCGACGCGATTATCGGGGAGCGCAGGACCGCCCCCCCCGGCTGCCCGCTCCGTCGAAGACGCGACCAACGCGAACAGCGCCGCCCTTGCCTAGCCCCACCGATCCAGGCCTACTCGCCGCTCGGAGGGCAAGCGCATGGTCGAGAAGACGATCGAGCTCACAGGCACGTCGACCAACTCGATCGAGGACGCCGTCGGCCTCGCGGTCGCGCGCGCGTCGGCGACCATCAAGGGCATCAAGCCTGAGGTCGAGGTGGATCGGATCACGGCCGTCGTCGAGGACGGCGGCGTCACCGCGTGGCGGGTGCGGGTGCGGGTCAGCTTCGCCGTGCAAGAGCAGATCCACGAGTAGCATGAGCGAGGCCGCCAAGCCCCGAGAGGTGGCGGACGGGGTCGTGCAGGTGTTCCTGCCGCTCCCCTTCAAGCCGACCATCGTCAACGTCTACCTGGTCCGCACGGGATCGACGTGGACGCTCGTCGACACCGGCATGCACACCGGCGACAGCACGCGCACCTTCGAAGCGGCGCTCGCCGAGTACGGCATCGCGCCGCGCGACGTCACGCGGATCGTGTGCACGCACCACCACATCGACCACTACGGCACGTCGGGGCCGTACCGAGAGCTGACGCACGCCAAGGTCTTCCTGCACCCGCTCGAAGCCGAGCGCGCCGCCGCCACGGCGAACGCGATGGGCGAGAACGAGGAGTGGAACCGCCGCAGTGGCGTCCCCGATGCGCCGCCCCACAAGCGGATGCCGCCTCCGAAGCTCGCCTTCGGGACGCTCTACGTGCCCGCCATTCCCGACGCGTTGCTCGCCGACGCCGACGAGATCCCGCTCGGCGACGGGCGTCGCTTCGAGGTCGTGTGGACGCCCGGCCACACGCCGGGTCACTGCTGCCTCTTGCTGCAGCCCGACGGCATCCTCTTCGTCGGCGACCATCTGCTCCCGAAGATCACCCCGCACGTGGGGTTGTATCCGAACGGGCCCGAGAATCCGCTCGGCGACTTCCTCAACTCGCACGAGAAGCTGAAGCGCTTCGAGAGCCGCCTCGTCTGCCCCGCGCACGGCGGCGTCTACGAGGACCATCGGCGCCGCGCGAGCCAGCTCATCGACTTCCATCGCGTGCGCAAGATGACGATGCTGGAGCTGATCCGGCGCCGCCCGCTCACGCCCTACGAGGTCGCGCTCGAAGCCTTCGCGATCAGCGCCGACAACCGCTTCCAGGTGATGGCGGCGACGTCCGAGACGCTCGCACACCTGGAGCTGCTGCGCTTCGAGGGGCGCGCGCTCAAGATGGACGAGAACGGCGTCGTGCGCTATCGCGGGCGCTGATCCGTTGCATGCTCACTCCGCCGCGCAGATCTGCGGATTCTGCCTGCAGGCACGAATCACGGACTTCTTGGCCCGCTTGCAGCCGATCTTGCAGCCTCTGCGCATGATGCCGGAGTAGTTCGCGACGCAAGTCTTGACGCAGTCCCTGAAGAGCTTGGTGCAGTCGGCCCGGCAGTCGGCTCCTGCCTGGGGTGCCAACGCCACCGATCCGGCCAGCACGAGCGCCGTCACGAACCCGCTTTTCATCATGGTATCTCTTGTGGGGCATTGTGCCCCCGATTTCAAGCCCGCACCGGCCGAGTTCAACACGCATCTGAGGGCTCGACCTCGCAAACGCCTCAGCGTGGCTGCTGGAGGAGCGCCATACCGCCCGCTTCGACCCGGTTCGTCGGCTCCTCGCCGAGCGCGCGCTGCGCGTCGTGCATCGCCGCCCGGAAGATCCCTCGCGCCATGAGCGACTCCGCTTCGTCGAGCCGGCGGGCGTAGACGTCGCGCTTGAGCGCCTGCGCTTCGCGATCGGCCGGAGCCGCCCGCGTCGCCCACTCCGCGAGGTGCGCCGCGGTGGTCGCGTCGCCCGCGGCGAGGAGCGTACGGCCGCGCGCGATCACCGCGGCGACGCCGCCGGCGAGCGCCGCCACCTCCTCGGCCTGGCGCGACGGAGTCGCCGGCAGCAGCTCGGCCGCGTTGCCGTTCCACCAACCACCCCACAGACGCAGGAGGTTTCGCACGATGAACTTCGGATGGTCGTACGTCGCGCGCAGGTACGACCGCGTCGCCAGCTCGGCGTCGGGCTCGACGGCGTGGAAGATCTCTTCGGCCGTCTCGCCGGCGTTCATGCGACGCCGGACCTCGTCGACGATGACGCGGAGGTAGCGCGCGGTCTCGGTCAGCACCATCCTAACGGCGTCCCGTCCCTGCACGGCGAGCCCGTGGCCCGGGAAGAGCCACTCGGCATCGCACCCGGCCATGGTCTCGAGCGCGTCCGCCCATTCCTCGGGGTAGCGCTGCACCTTCTGCGGGTTGCCGCAGTTGGGCGCCTGCCAGATGATGAAGTCGCCGACGAAGAGGTAGCGCCGCTCCGGCACCCACACCCACAAGGCGTCGTCGGTCTCGCCCTTGGCGGCGGTCAAGTGCAGCTCCACGTCGCCCACGCGCTGCACCAGGCGGTCGCGGACGAGCAGCGTCGGCCAGTCGAACTGGTTCGGGAACATCGGCACCGGCAGGGCGAACTGCCGCTGGTTGATGCGTCCGTTCAGTCCGTGCATGAGGCCGTAGCGGTGGAAACGATCGACGCAACGCTCCTGCGCAACGATGTCGGGGCGATCGCCCGCCTCGAGGAACGCACGCAGGCCAAAGGCGTGGTCCGCGTGCCCGTGCGTGTAGACGGCGGTGCGCAGCGGCACGTCCGACCAGGCGCGTACGGCGTCGTGGATGGACGACGAGGTGTGCGTGAGCCCGGGATCGACGACGACGAGCCCGGCAGAGGTCTTCATCGCGTACGTGTTGACGAACGAGCCGTACATGTAGAGGTCGGGTGTCACCTCCCCCGGCCGGCCGAAGAACCCGGGCTCGGTGTGGAGAGGATCGGCCGTCACCATCGAGTGCGTCGCCATGAGCGGGGGATGTATCGGATGGCCGCGCGCGCGGGCAAGGCGTGACGCCCGCACTTCCGATCGAGCCGCTCCTTCCCGAGATCGTCGCGCGCCTGCGCGAGACCAACCGGCTCGTCCTGCGCGCCGCGCCGGGCGCCGGCAAGACGACTCGCGTCCCGGCCGCGCTGCTCGACGCGGGTCTCGCCGGCGCGCGAAGGGTCGCCGTCGTCGAGCCGCGCCGGATCGCGGCGCGCGCCGCCGCCGAGTTCGTCGCACGCACCCGCGGCGGCGCCGTCGGCGGCGAGGTCGGCTACCGCGTGCGCTTCGTGCGCAAGGGCGGCGCTGCGACGCGCCTGTGGTTCCTCACCGAGGGTGTGTTCGGGCGCGATCTCGCGCGCGATCCCTTTCTCGAGGACGTCGGCATCGTCGTCCTCGACGAGTTCCACGAGCGCCACCTGCAGAGCGACCTCGCGCTCGCGGTGGTGCGCGAGCTGCAGGAGAGCGTGCGCCCCGACCTCCGCCTCGTCGTGATGTCGGCGACGATCGAAACGGAGCCGCTGGCGGGCTTCCTCGGCAGCACGGCGGCCGTGGTCACGTCCGAGGGGCGCGCGCATCCGGTCGCCGTCTCGTACGACGACGCGGGGCACGGGCTGCGGCTCGCGGATCGCGTCGCGGCGGCGGTGCGGGGCGTGCTCGACGATCCCGGCGACGTGCTCGTGTTCCTGCCCGGGGCGGGCGAGATCCGGCGCGCGACCGCGGCGCTGGCGCCGCTCGCTTCGCAGCGCGGCATCGACGTCGTGCCGCTCCACGGCGACCAACCGCTCGACGAGCAGGCGCGTGCGCTCCGGCCGGGGACGGGGCGGCGCATCGTCCTCGCCACCAACGTCGCCGAGACCGCGCTCACCGTCGAGGGCGTGACGGCGGTGGTCGACTCCGGGCTCGCGCGCCGCGCCCGCTTCGACGTGCGCACGGGGCTCGATCGGCTCGCGCTCGCGCCGATCAGCCGCTCGTCGGCGACGCAACGCGCCGGGCGTGCCGGTCGTCTCGGGCCGGGTCGCTGCGTGCGCTTGTGGACGCGCGCCGAGGAGGCGGGACGCCGCGAGCACGATGTCCCCGAGATCCTGCGCGTCGACCTCGGCCGGACGCTGCTCGAGCTGGCGGCCTGGGGCCTGCGCGACGCCGCCGGGCTCGCCTGGCTCGATCCTCCCCCGCCGGCGACGCTCGAGCGCGCGGCGCGGCTCCTCGTCGACCTCGGCGCGCTGGCCGACGACGGCGCCCTCACCGACGTCGGGCGCCGGATGCTCGCGCTGCCCGTCGCGCCGCGGCTCGCGCGCATGCTGGTCGAGGCGGAGGACGAGGACGCGCTCGCCGACGGCGCGCTCCTCGCCGCGCTCGCGAGCGAGCGCGACGTCGTGCGCGCGGCGCGCGCCTTCGGCGGCGCGGCGGCCGACTTTCCGCCCGGCCCGTCGGACCTCCTCCTGCGCATGGAGCTCTTCGAGGACGCGGCGCGCGCCGGCTTCGGCCGCGACGCCTGCGAGCGCCTCGGGCTCGACGCGGGTGCGGTGCGTGCGGTGGAGCACGTGCGCCGGCAGCTCGGCCGTCGCGCCGGCGGCGGTGGTGGCGCGTCCGCGGATCGCCTGCTGCGCTGCGTGCTCGCCGGATTTCCCGACCGCGTATGCCGGCGGCGCGAGACCGGCAGCCCGCGCGGCGTCATGGTCGGCGGCGTCGGCGTCGCCCTCGCGCCGCAGAGCGTCGTGCGCGAGAGCGAGCTCTTCGTCGCGGTCGACGTCGAGGGCGGCGAGCGCGGCGCCGAGGCGCGCGTGCGCGTTGCGAGCGCCGTGCGTCGCGAGTGGCTCGAGCAGGTGTTCCCGGGATCGGTCGAGACGGCGCGCGAGGTGGGCTTCGACGACGCGCGCGGGCGCGCGGTGGCGCGGACCGTCACGCGCTACCGCGACCTGGTCCTCGAAGAGCGGGTCCGCACGGACGTCGACGCCGGCGACGCGAGCGCGGCGCTCGTGGCGGCGGTCGGTGCGGATCCCGCGCGGGTCCTCGCCGACCACCCGGACGCCCAGATACTTCTCGATCGCTTGCGCTTCCTCGCGCGGGCCATGCCCGAGCTCGGCCTGCCCGACGACCCGGCGCAGCTTCTGCGCGACGCGCTCGTGGCCGTGGCGAGCGGGATGCGATCGCTGGCGGAGCTGCGGCAGGCGGACGTCGGCGGTGCCGTGCTGGGCCTCCTCTCCCATCGCCAGCGCCAGGCGATCGAGCGCGAGGCGCCGTCGCACTGGACGCTGCCGAGCGGCCGTCGCGTGCCGCTCGCGTATGGCCGCGATCGCCCGCCCAGCGTCGCCGCGCGCATCCAGGAGGTGTTCGGGCTCGCCACGACGCCGCGCCTGGCCGCTGGACGGGTGCCGATC
Organism: Candidatus Eisenbacteria bacterium; assembly: GCA_035577985.1. Lineage (NCBI taxonomy): Bacteria > Candidatus Eiseniibacteriota > Candidatus Eiseniibacteriota bacterium. Next base: position 8,127 of record DATJZY010000146.1, on the reverse strand, counting down.
GTGCTCGAGCTGCTCGCGCCGAGCGGGCGCCCGATGCAGATCACGGACGACCTCGCGAGCTTCTGGCGCACGACGTACGCGCAGGTGCGCGCCGAGCTGCGCGGCCGCTACCCGCGGCACCCGTGGCCGGACGATCCGACGACCGCCACGCCGACCTCGCGCGCCAAGCGACGGCGTTCGTAGCGTGGCGCGTCGCGCTCGACTCGTGGTAGGCCCGTCCCAGGCGCATCCCGTCCCGGCGCCTCGAACGGAGAACGACATGCGACACGTGATCCTCGCGCTCGGCCTCGCGGCCCTGCTCCCTTCCTACCTTCCGGCCGAGACGCTCGGTCACACGCTCGCGCGCAAGATCTCCGCGGTGCCGGCGATGCACGCGCGCTCGACGACGCACGTGGTCGGCACCGTGGGCCTCGTCACCTACAGCAAGAAGGACCTGCGCGGCGCGGTGCGCGGCAAGCACGCGGTCGCCGCCGTCAGCGGCGCCGGCGACGTCGTCGGTGTCGTACTGCGGCCGTCCGGCACGCCCGTCTGCGAGTTCGGCGGCACCTTCGACGTCGCTACACAGTGCCTGACGCTCAGCGGCTGCGTCACCGGAACTTCCTGTCTCTAGCGTCAGCACACACCGATCGCGCGCCGTAGCGTCCGCGAGGCCGGGGCAAGGCGGAGGCGCCTGCGAAGCGGCGCGACGAAATGTAGGGCCGTGGCGAGGCGTGTGTGTTGTCGCGCGGCGGAGCCGAAGCCGAAGCCTTGCCCCCGGCCTCGCGGCACCGACAGCGCGCTCACCCGAGGTGCTCTCGATAGAACGCCTCGATCCGCCGCCAGCTGTCCGCTTCGGCCGAGGCATCGAAGCCGGCGGCGAGCGGACCCCAGGCGCCGATCGTCGCCATGACGCCGTCGTGGTGGCTCATGTAGCTGTGGCCGGCGTCGGGGTAGACGCGGACGTCGTGCGGGATGCCGAGCTCGGAGAGGAGCTTCGGCAGTCGCTCGCCCTGCGGCGCGAAGATGCGGTCGCGGCCGCCGAAGCCCCCGAGCACCGGACAGGCGCCGCGGAGGCCGTCGGCCGTCTTCGGCACGTCGCCGTAGAAGGCGCCTGCGACCTTCAGCGGTGCGCGCGTGGCGTACAAGAGCGCGAAGCCGCCGCCCATGCAGAAGCCGACCACGCCGGTGCGCTCCGGATCGACCTCGGGGCGGGTCGCGAGCCACCGGCGCGCGGCCTCGAGGTCGTCGAAGGCGCGGCCGTGGCCCTGCCGCATGGCGAGGAGCGTCCGGAGCACGCACAGGGCCTTCGGCCCCTCGGTATCGTAGAGATCGACCGCCAGCGCCACGTACCCCAGGTCGGCGAAGCGCCCCGCGATCCGCCGGATGTCGGCGTTGAGACCGTAGATCTCGTGGATGACGATCACGGCCGGGCGCTTCGACGAGGCAGAGGGCACGGCGAGCGCCGCACGCATCGGGCGCCCGCTCGACGACGGGAATGCGAGATCGGTCGTGGCTGCCACGCGAGGCGGTCTCTGTAGCGCCGGGCGCCGACGGGGGTCAATGTCGCCAGCCGGGGTGCCGGATGTTAGGCTCGGGTGGCGATGCGAGCGATCCTGACGGCGACGGTGCTCCTGCTCGCCGTTCTCGCGCACGCGGGGCCGCCGGCGCGCCCCCGGCCGCTGCCCGCGCCCGCCCCCGCCATTCCGGTCGTCACCTCCTGCTGGCTCGAGCCGCGCTGGTTCTACACGCTGCGCGATGGCGCGGTCGACTACTGCAAGCAGCATCTGCGCTACTACAAGGGCAAGCCCGATTGTCTCGCGTTCACCGACGAGATCTGCTGGGCCTACAATCCGGACACCGGCGAGTGGTTCCAGCTCCGCAACAACGGCGATCAGCGCGTCGTGATCTGTCCCGACGGCCCCGAGCCGCCGACCTGCCCGCGCCTGCGCTGACGGCTCAGCGGCCGAGCGTGATCGAGTAGTTGCCCCACTGGTCGGTCGTCGCGCGCTGGCTCGGGTACACGACGATGGTCGTGAACGGCTCCTCGACGATCGCGGGGCCGAGGATCGTCTGCGCGGGGACGAGACGCGTCCCGTCGTAGACCGGCGTCGGCACATAGCGGCCGCGGAAGAACGCCTTGCGCGCGCCGACGCGCGGGTTGCCCTGCGCGCGGCGCGACGCGCGCGGCAGCGGCGCCTTCTCCTCGACGGCGAGCGCCTTCACGCGCAGGCCGCGCAGGATCGGGTCCTGATCGCGGCTCGCGTAGGTGTGCAGCTCCTCGTGCATGCGATGGAAGCGCTCCACCGTGTCGGCGAGCACGCGTGCGGTCACCTGTCCCCCGCGTCCGGGGAGCGGCACCGGCATGTCGAACGTCTGGCCGGGGTAGCACAGGGCCGCCATGCGCTCGAAGCGCACGCGCCGGCGGCGGCGGGCTGCGCTGCCCTGGAGCGCCGCGGTCGCCGACGCCTCCATCTCGGCGAAGAGGCGATTCACGCGCGCCAGGTCGACCTGCGCGATCGGCGCCACGTACGAGCGCATCTCGTCGACCACGTGGTCGGTGAGAAGCAGGCCCAGGGCCGAGAATGCGGGCGAGAGCTTCGGGACGAAGATGCGCCGGATGCCCAGCTCGGCCGCCTGCATGCCGGCGTGAACGGGGCCGTTGCCACCGAAGACGACCAGGGTGAGCGGACGTGGATCGATGCCCTTGTTCGCCGATGCCTTGCGGACCGCGTTCGCCATGTTGGCGTTGACGAGCCGGAAGATTCCGTCCGCGGCTTCGACGACCGTGAGACCGAGCGGCTTCGCCACCCGCTCGCGGATGGCGGCGTAGGCGCCCTCGGCGTCGAGCCGCATGGTGCCGCCGCAGAAGCGGTCGGGGTTCAAGTACCCGAGCACCACGTTCGCGTCGGTGACGGTCGGCTCGGTGCCGCCGCGCCCGTAGCACACGGGCCCCGGCTCGGAGCCGGCGCTGCGCGGCCCGACCTTCAGCGCGCCGGCTTCGACGGACGCGATCGAGCCGCCGCCGGCGCCGACCGTCTGCACGTCGACCATCGGCAGCCCGACCAGGTAGCGGTGGTGCCAGTTCCAGCCTGCCTTCACCTCGGGCTCGCCCTTGCGCACGAGCGAGACGTCGTAACTGGTCCCTCCCATGTCGACCGAGATGAAGTCCGCGATGCCGGCCGCGCCCGCGACGGCGGTCGCGCCCATGACGCCGCCGGCGGGCCCCGAGCCCATGACGGCGACCGCCTTCTGCGTGACGTAGCCGCCCGGCATGACGCCGCCGTTCGACTGCATGATGAGGAGCTCGCCCGCGAAGCCCGCTTCGCGCAGGCGGGCGTCGAGCCGTGAGAGGTAGCGGCCGATCTTGGGGCCGACGTAGGCGTTCACCAGCGTCGTGCTCGTGCGCTCGAACTCCGGCGCCGACGGCATCACCTCGTGCGAGAGCGACAGCATCACGCCCGGCAGCTCCTCGCTCGCGATCTCGCGCACGCGCCGCTCGTGGGCGGGGTTCACGAACGAGAACAGGAGCACGATGGCGAGCGACTCGACGCCCTGCTGCTTCATGCGCCGGCAGGCGCGACGCACCGCCTCCTCGTCGAGCGGGACCACGACGTTGCCCTCGAAGTCGAGCCGCTCGGGCACGCCGTAGCGCTGGCGGCGGGGACAGATGGGCGGCGGCGGCGGATACGCCGGGTCCCAGATGCTCTCCTTGAAGCCGCGGCGGATCTCGATCTCGTCGCGGTGTCCGTCGCTCGTGACGAGCCCCGTCACCGCGCCGGACATCTCGATCATGGTGTTGTCGGCGGTGGTCGTCCCGTGCACGACCAGCTCGGTGCGCGCGAGCAGCTCGCCGAGCGACACGCCGATGCGCCTCGCGAGCTGCCCGATGCCGCCGAGGACGCCCTCGGACTGGTCGCGCGGCGTCGTCGGGTGCTTGTCGAGGGTGATCGTCCCGTCGTGCGTGAGCACCAGGTCCGTGAAGGTGCCGCCCACGTCGACGCCGATGCGGAAGGACGGAGTCGCCACGCGACGTGAGTACACGGAAAGCGCGGCGCGCGACAAGGACTATGGGACCAGGACGGAGCGCAGCGCGTGCGGCGGCACGTCCATGCGCACGGTGTCGCCCTCGAGCACGATCGCGTGCGGCGCGGGCTCTTCGTCGAGGCGGACGGCGCGGGCATGGCGCGGCGCGACGCCGAAGCGCACGACTGCGGCGACGGGCGCGTCGGTCGGGTTGAGAAGCCGCACGATGACACCATCCCCCTCCTCCGCGGGCTTCACCGCAGTGACGACGACCTCCCTCGGCTCGACCGCGAGCAGGGAGTCGCCGCTCGCGAGCCGCGGCGAGGGGCCGCCGATGACGCCGCGGAGGCCCAGCTCCGCGGCGCGCGCCGCCCGCGCATCGGCATCCGCGAGGAGCGAGATCCGCGCGACGAGCCGCCCCTGCGACTGCGCACCCGGGGCCACCATCGCGGGCCCGGCGGGGCGCGGCCGGCTCGCGAGATCGAACCGCGAGATCCACCCGACGCTGCGCACGAGCGTCAGCAAGAGTGTGCCGTCCGGCCGGACCTCGGCCTCGGGCAGGCCGGGCGCGACGACGGTGAGCCCGTTCACCGCGACCCAGCCCTGGTGCGGGAACGTCGCCGGCGCCCGGTGCACCCAGCCCCGATCGTCGGCCGGCCCGGCGCGGCGTGTCGCCGTGTCGAACGTCGTCGCCGCGGTGAAGGTCGGGCTCGCACTTCCGCTCGGGAACACGAGCCGCAGGCGGTGGTCCGACGCCGTGTTGTCGACCGAGACCACGAGATCGACGCGCGGCACGCCGGGCGCGACGCGCGCTTCCACGACCAGCGGAAGATCCACGACCTCGCTCGTGCGTCGCGTCCGGTCGCCGGCCAGCGCGCGCGGGACGCGGAGCACGCGGCGGACCGTGAGCGTGGCGATGCCCGACGCATGCCGTCGCCGCTCGCAGGAGACCGAGACGACGCTCGCGCCGGGATCGCCCGGCACCGGGTCGAAGTCGTACGTATCGCCGCGGTCGCCGTCGTCTTCGACGCCGAGCAGCGCCCGGAGCTCGCGCTCGCCGAAGCGCACGCCGAGCGTCCCGTCGTCCGCCGCCACGACTCGCACGCCGCCGGCCGCGATCTCGCGCCCGTCGTCGACGCGATCGGGCTCGGGATCGGCCGGTGTGAGACGAAGCCGCCGGCACCCGAACGCCGGGACGTCGGTCGCGACCAGCTCGACGTCGAAGGGCTCCTGCCCGGGAAGCCATCGGACGCGCGACAGATCGTTCGCCCGCACGACGCGGACCGGACGGCCGTCGATCGTGAAGCCGGGAAGGCCGTCGGCGGCGAGGAGCAGCTCCGGGAACTCCGGGATGCCGATCGCCATGCGGAGCGCCGGATACGCGTCGAGCGGAATGCGGACGACGTCGGTGCGCGGGTGCGGCGAGGGGTTGAAGATCACGACGTCCTGCGCGAGCCCGGGCGGCGTCGTGCGGTCGACGTTCTGTCCGGCGAGGCGCGAGAGCAGGCGCGCGATCGTCTCCTCGGCGAGGCCCTGCACGGTCTCGAGGCGCGCGTCGACCTGGCGCATCACCTCGTCGAGCGAGCAGCCGCACAGCGAGTCGTGCGCCTGGTTCGCGAGCAGCGTGCGCCATGTCCGCTCGATTGCAGGGCGCTCGTCGGGGAGACCGAGGCGACGCGCGAACGCGGCCCACGGTTCCGCCCAGCCTTCGAGGAGCGCCTCGCACCGGCGGTTGCGAAGCTTCGTCGCCATGCGCGTCGACCACACACCCGGCAGGAGGTCGGCGACGCGCGCGCCGACCAGCTCGCCGCGAAACGTCGTCCTTGGCGCAGGTCGTACCGCGAGCACGTCCTCGAGCAGGCCGCGGTCGACGCGCGCGCCGAGACGCCGCGCGAGCGCGGCGGCGACCGCACCCACGTGCGGATCGGGCTGCATGTGGTCGAAGCCGTTCATGAGGAGCGCGGGCACGGGCTCGTCCTCGTGTCGCCGCACGATGGCTTCGAGCCCCGCGGCCGCCGCCTCGACGTCGGACGGCAGGCAGCCGGCGTTGAAGTAGCCGTCGCGCAGCAGGAGCGCCGCGACGGCGCTGCCGTCGGGCGCCTCCCAGCGATACCACGTGCCGACGCGGTCGATCTCGTTGCCGTTGCCCCGCCAGTACACGAAGCTGTCGATGCCGAAGCCCTGCAGGATCTGCGGGAGCTGGGCCGGGTGGCCGAACGAGTCGGGCACGTAGCCGGCACGCGACACCGGGCCGAGCGCGCCTCCCACGCGACGGCCGAGCAACAGGTTTCGCACGTGCGCCTCGCCCGACGGCAGCAGCGAGTCGGGCTGCACGTACCACGGGCCCACCGCGAGCCGGCCGTCGCGCAGCCCGCGCTCGAGGTCGGCGCGGCGCGCGGGTCGCATCGCGAGGTAGTCTTCGAGCACGATCGCCTGTCCGTCGAGGAGGAAGCGATAGCCCGGGTCGGCGGCAAGAAGGTCGAGCACGCGATCGACCGCGTCGACCAGGCGTGCGCGGTAGGCCTCGAACGTCCGGTGCCACTCGCGATCCCAGTGGAAGTGCGAGACCAGGATCGCCCGCGGCGGGGCGTCGCTCATTCGCCGAGGATCTTCACGACGACGCGCTTCTTCCGGCGGCCGTCGAACTCGGCGTAGAAGATCTGCTCCCAGGGGCCAAGGTCGAGCTGCCCCTTGGTCACGGGGAGGACGACCTGGTGGCCGACGATGGTGCGCTTCAGGTGCGCGTCGGCGTTGTCCTCGCCCGTCTGGTGGTGACGGTAGTCGCCGACGGGCGCGAGCTTCTCCAGCCACTCCATGACGTCCTGCTTGAGGCCACTCTCCTCGTCGTTCACCCAGATGCCCGACGTGATGTGCATCGCCGAGACGAGGCAGAAGCCCTCGGCGATCTTCGAGGCGGCGACGATCGCCGCCACGCGGTCGGTGATGTTCACGAGCTCCTTGCGCTTGGGCGTCGTGAACCAGAGGTAGTCGGTGTGAGCCGTCACGGCGGCGGGCTCACGGCAGGATCGCGTCGGCCTCGATCTCGACCAGGGCCGCGCCGTCGATCAGCTTTGCGACCTCGACCATGGTGGTGGCCGGCCGGATCGTGCCGAACACCTCGCCATGCACGGCGCCGACCTCTTCCCACCGGGAGATGTCGGTGACGAACATGCGCGTGCGGACGACGTGCTCGAGACGGCCGCCCAGCGCCTCGATCGCGGCGCGGATGATGGCGAGCGCGCGGCGCGTCTGCCCGCCCATGGTGGCCGGGAAGGTGCCGTCGGCGTCGATCCCCACCGTGCCAGTGACGGCGATCACGTTGCCGGCGCGGACGGCGCGCGCGTAGCCGACCTTCGGCTCCCACGGCGAGCCGCTCGAGGCGTGCGGGCGCCCCGCGACCTCGGACACGGTGATGCGTACGTCGCTCATGCGCTCCTCGCGGCGCGGCGCTCGGCGCGCAGCGCGGCCGTCGCCTCGTGGTCGATCGCCAGGGTGAGATCCCACAGGTCGCCCGTCAGCACGACGCCGTAGTCGCGGCGCGCCGCCTCGACCGACACGTACTCGTCGAGGACGTCGGCCAGCACCCGCTCCGGCGGTCGCGCCAACGGGTCGCCCCAGCCGCCGCCGCCGCCGTAGTGGTACTCGTAGGCCTCGCCGGCGGCGTGCTCGATGTAGCCCGCCTTGTCGCCGACCTCGTGCGCGTACGGCCCGCCCGCGCGCACTACGAGCTTGTTCGGCGAGCCGGGATTGCCGCCGGCGATGCCGGGCATCGGATACTTCTTGCCGACGACGTACGTGTAGACGGTCGCGGGCACGAGCACCTGCTTGCGGTACAGGCTCCCGCAGTTGCCGCGGAACTCGCCGGCGCCGCCGCTGTCGGTCTCGTAGTCGCGCGCGAGGTGGCGCACCGGGAAGATCGCTTCGTTGATCTCGCCCGTCGCGCGGATGAGGTTCCCGAACGACACGTTGTGGCCGCCCCAGCCGTCCTGCCCCTTCACGGCGCCGCAGTAGGCCGCGAAGGTGTCGACCGAGTGGTCGATGAAGAGCTGCCCGTCGCGCGGGTTCTTCCCGAAGATGACGGTGGGCATGCCCATCTTGTAGACCTGGGGGCAGCTCCGCTCCGGG